>CAZTML010000046.1:0-11441 GCA_964614935.1 uncultured Clostridia bacterium
CACCGGGCATTTCCTCAAGACGACCGGACATTTCACGAAGAGCTTCTGCCCAACGGGATGTAGAGTCTGCCATCAGTGCTACGGAATAACCCATGTCTCTGAAATACTCAGCTATTGTAATTCCTGTATAAATTGATGCTTCACGAGCTGCAACAGGCATGTCAGAAGTATTTGCAATGAGTACAGTACGCTTCATAAGTGATTCACCTGTTCTTGGGTCTTTTAACTCAGGGAACTCCATTAATACGTCAGTCATTTCATTTCCACGTTCTCCACAGCCTATATATACAACTATTTCTGCATCTGCCCATTTTGCCAACTGGTGCTGTACAACTGTCTTACCGCTTCCAAATGGTCCGGGAACAGCTGCTACACCGCCCTTGGATATAGGGAACAAGGTATCTATAACTCTTTGACCTGTTACCAATGGCTCTACAGGAACCATTTTTTCCTTGTAGGGACGTCCTCGTCTTACAGGCCATTTTTGCATCATTGTTAAATTAACATTTTCACCATTGTCCTTTTTAACTACGCATACTGTTTCTTCAACTGTAAAAGATCCTTCTTTTATTTCAACAACTTGACCTGAAATTCCGTAAGGAACCATTATTTTTTGCTGAACAACTACTGTTTCTTGTACAGTACCTATTACATCTCCTGCCTGAAGCTTATCTCCTACCTTTGCCACAGAAACAAAATCCCACTTCTTTTCTCTATTAAGTGCAGGAACGCTTATTCCTCTAGTAATGTTAGGGCCTGCAATCTTTCTTATTTCTTCTAAGGGACGCTGTATACCGTCATATATTGTTTCAATAAGCCCTGGGCCTAATTCAACTGAAAGTTGTGCTCCCGTTGTAACAACTGGAGCTCCCGGAGCTAAACCTGCTGTTTCTTCATATACCTGTATTGATGCCATTTCACCGCGCATCTCTATAATTTCACCAATGAGACCTTGTTCACTAACACGGACAACGTCAAACATGTCAGCTTCTTTCATACCGTCTGCAATTACCAGCGGACCGGATACCTTAACTACTCTTCCTTGGCTCATTAAATTAATCACCTGCTTTCATTTTTTTTACGTTAATCCTTATTAAATAATATGTCAGCACCAACTGCTTTTTCAACTGCCTTCTTTATATTTCCAAGCCCTATGCCTAAGGAACCTTGCATGCCCGGTATGGGAATAATTGCCGGTAGGCGTTCTTTGTTATATTCATTTATTGTATCAATTATCTGTTCATAGAAGCTTTCCATTACATAAATTATTGCATAATTATCATTTGCAATTTCATGTAGGGTTTTTTTTGCTTCTTCCTTTGAAGAGCAGTCAAATACATCCAAGCCTACAGCTTTGAACCCTTGAACACTTTGCTTGTCTCCAATAACTCCTATCTTATACATACGTCTCCCTCACTCTCTCCCTTATAAGTTCTGGCGAGATGCCTGCTGTTTTCCCTGCTAATATGATTCTTGCTGTCTTAATTTCATTATCTTTAGCTAAGAGGTATCCTACGAGAGCTTCTATGCCATAAGGAACATACTTGGCAGACTTCACATGCTCCATAAGCTTATTATCTAAAAGTTTTTCAAGCTTTGTAAACTTACCTGTTTCATTTAAAGCTTCGGTTCCTTCAAGGAATTCATCTTTGAAGTCATAAGCCAAGAGAAGGTCTCCAAATTTTTCAAATGACTCATCGTAGTTTCTAATAAATATATAATCATGTACTTTGCCTCCGGCTATAAACACCTTAGAAAAAAAGTCCCATGACTTGTTCATTTTTTTAAGTCTTACATATGTTTTAATATTTATTGAATCTATCTGCATCTTAACATAATCAATTATAAATTGATTATTTGTCTTTTCAGCTGCTTTAAGCATTTCATCAAAAGAGTATCTGTCTAAAATAATATCTATAAGCTGAGGATCCTTTGTTTTTGGAAATTCTTCTATTATTTCCTTCAAAGCTTTCCCCATATTATCGGTAAGATCTGAAAATACTCTTTCCTTTAAAGCATACTGTAAAACTTTTAAATCTACCGTACCAATGTCAACAAGAGCATCTGTATTATTCTTGTTTAGATACTCATTTTTCATCAAAACTTTCAAATTGTGATAATCATGTGGATACAAGAATATATTGAAATATTCAGGATCGGGAGCAACAGACTTAATAAAATCATATGTTTTCTTATGCTCCTGGGCAAGAAGGATTTCATAATCTTTATTTTCTGTAGTATCATTTTCAAAACCATAATAACAATCATCCAATACCCTTAAGGCATCTTCCATTGTTTTTGCATCTATCATTTTTTCTGCTCTTTCACGGGTAAGCATGTGTTTTTCTATGCTTTTAACTCTTGAAGTAGAGTATAAATAATCAGAATTTTTAATCTTCGCCAAAGTCTTTCCTCCTTTCAGGCAGGATTTTATTTAAAAAGCGCATTTGCAATTTGTCTTGTAAGTTCGTCTTTCATCGAATCAATAATTGTTTCAAAAGTAGAATTTATTTCAATTTTTCCCCTTTTAAGCACAAACCCTCCGCTTGCCTGAACTGTATCATTGCTTAAGGCGACTTTTTCAGCTCCCAATTTTTCATTGACAGCTTTTACTAATCTTTCACCAATATTTTCTCTGTCTTTTGAATTTAAAACTATATTTCCTTCAACATTAGGAATTTTAAAAATCTCTTGAGTTAAATAGTTCAAATATTCATCATCATTCATTGCTTTTAGCTTGTCAATTGCAACATTGAAGCTTTTTTTAATAGCTTCTTGTTTTGCAGATAACAGCATTTTTTTACCTTGAAGTTCTGCAGCAGATACCTTCCTGCTTTTTAGGTCTTCTGCATCATTTGCAGCTTTTTCTGCTTGAGCTTTAATAATTTCTCCTGCTTGGTTTTTAGCTTTGTTTATTATTTCTTTTTTTGTATTTTCTGCATTCAGTAAAAAGGAATCAGCGTTACTTTCTGCATCCTTTAGAATTTTTGAGGTTATATTGTCAATGCTCATTTCATCACATCCTTATTTATTATTTTTACACACTCCCTTAAACTGCAATTCCGTTTATCATAAGGAATGAAATAAGAAGTGCTAAAACTGCATAAGTTTCAACCATCGCAGCATAAACCATTGCTTTTGCTATTTCTTCAGGTCTTTTTCCAACAAGCATAATACCCGATGCAGCAACTTTACCTTGATGTATGGCAGAAATAGTACCTACTATTCCTAATGGAAGTGAAGCTGCCAAGAAAAAGCCACCCTGGGCTGCTGTCAAGTTTATCATGTTGCCACCTAATAAGCCAATTTTATTAAGGATTATAAAAGCAATAAGAAGCCCGTAAATACCCTGCGTTCCCGGTAATGCCTGTAAAATCAATGTAGAACCAAATTTTTTGGGGTCTTCCGCTACTACTCCCGCAGCAGCTTGACCTGCTATTCCAACACCTATTGCACTTCCTATACCTGCTAAAGCAGCTATGGAAGCACCTAAAATCGCTAAGAAATTACCATCTGTTAATATGTTGTTCATTTAAATATCCTCCTTGATAATCTTATAATATTTAGTTTTTTTGATTAGTGGATTAAAGGATTCTCCACCACCTTCATAAAATTTACCGAAAAATTCAACATATTGTAATCTCGCTGAATGCACAAATGCACCAAGGGCATTTATTGCAAAATTAAAAACATGACCTATAAGCATTACAATTACAAATAGAAGAATTCCTAAAACACTTCTACCTCCCATTGATCCAAGTATGCTAACAACAGAAGAAACAACACCTGTTGCCAGTCCTAAGGCAAGTAATCTTGAATATGAAAGAATATCACTTAAATAACTAGTTATATTGTATAAGCTTAGAACACCGCTTACTAATTTGTTAATAATATTGTTCTTAGCCCTTCCTTGGGTTAGAACTAATCCAATAGCAAAAATTATTGTCATCCACTGACCTACTATATTAGAGCCCGGTATTATAGAATTTCCAAATAACCAAAGTGCTATTCCTATAATAAGTCCATACCAGAATCCAATATCAAATACTGCATCCAATGTTTTTCCATCTCTTATTAACATGTATGCATTAACCGCCATACCGGTAAACAAATGTATAACTCCAAATATAAATGAAAATATAAGCAGAGTCATTGGCTCTTCCATTGGATTTAGCCATAAAGCTTTGATTGTAAAATCTGAATTAAAGAGTAATTTAGCAGCAGCCGGTATAGCATCTCCAAACCAGCTACCAAACATTACACCCCAAAATGCAGTTGATATACCACAATATAAGAATAATTTCATGAATTTTTCCATCCCACTTTCTGGCTTAAATTTCTTTAAAACCAAAAAACATAAAATGGACATTATGGCTCCATATCCAACATCTGCTAACATGAGTCCGAAAAATATAGCATAAAAAGGTGCCATAAAAGCCGTAGGGTCGATGTTTGAAGATGAAGGTAAGCTGTAGAGTTCAGTAATTGTTTCGAAGGGCTGTATGAATGAATTATTATTAAGCAAGATCGGAAATTCTTCGTCCTCTTCAGCTTGTTTAATATCATACCAACATTCATATTCATCTAATACCTTTTCTAGATTTTCTTTACTATTTTCCGGTATCCACCCTTCGATATAAAAGGTTGTATCAGTTTTCAACATACTGCTAAGCACCCTTTTTTTATCTCTTTCTATTACTAAATAATCATGAAAAACTTGAATATCTTCCTTTAAGGAAACTAAATCTTTTATGCTATTTTTAACAACTTCTTGTTTAGTGTATATATCTTTTAAAATCTTTTCATAATACATAATATTTTCTGCAGCGGTGCCTGTTAAATCCCTGAATGTTACTGTAGAAAAACCATATTGTTTCAACAATTCGTAAATATCGTCTTCTTCATCTTGAAGACAAATGAAGGAACAATAATACTGGTCTTTATCGGTGTCTATAATATCCATGTAACATCTGTCGGTTTTTTCAAACAACTGGGATTTAAACTTTTCAATGTCTGCTACAATGGGTATGACACCCATTATAATGCTTGTGTATTTAGTTTTTGTCATATCCAGAGTAAGTGTATACTTAACCCAAGGCTTCAAGCTTAAAATTACTGCGTCCATCCTGTTTGCTTCTGCACACAAGCCATTAAAGGACTTATTTAATTCAAGAACCTTCGCCACATTTTCAGAAACATTATCACTTTCCCCTAAGGAACTGTAAAACTCATCCGATGATATGGATTTTCTTGTGTTAAATAGAGGTCTTTTGCTTGTGTCGTATTCTTCAAGAGTATTCAGCACTTCTGTTACTTGGGAAATCTTAACATCTAGATTAAATACTTCATTTTCATTACCATCTTTTTTTACATATGAAATCCATTCAGGATCTGTTAACTTTGAATCCTGAGAGTTTATTTCCACAACTCCCAAATCCATAAGTTTCTTAATAAGGTCTGTTTTTATGCTGTCTAAACCAATTATGTTGATTTTGTTCATATTAACTATTGTCACTGGTCTTCACTATCCTTTCCAGTATAATTGAAGCTGCATTATTCATGTTATCGTTTGCTTTATTTAAAGTTATATCACATTCCTTTGCAGCACCATTGATTATGCCGTCATAAAGAAGTTGCCCTTCTGATTCTGCCTTGCTTAAAACTTCAGCTCTGTTAGATTCGGCTACCTTTCTTGCTTCATCTAAAATACCCTCAGCTTCTGCATTAGCATTGGTAATAATTAATTTTGCTTGTACTGTGGCTTCCTTCTTAATTTTTTCAGCCTTTTCCTCCGCCTCCTTTATTACCTTGATTACTTCAATAGACACTATACCACCACCTCTAACGTTAGTTTTAAAAAAATGAAAAATTTCCCCCATTATTTAATGATAGGTCAAAATGCAGGATTTGTCAACGTTTTTATTACTGTACAATAATACTAAAAGAAGAATTTTATGACATTTTAATTAAATAAGTAACTATAATTAAGAGAAAAAATTGTGATTATTTACATTTTGACATATTTTTCTTTACAAGTGTAAGATTTTGAAAATCTAAAATTTTTATTTAAAAAAATAGCTTCTATCTCATTAAATAGGATAAAAGTCTATTTTATATTATATCTAATTTAAACTTTATTATACAACTTTCGCATCTTGTAGTCTAGCATAATTTTTTTAGTCTTACTCTACTGCAAAAATTAGGGTAGCTTCTGCTGCTATTTCATCATCGACATATGCTCTAGCTGTGCCTATTCCAAAAGATGATTTCATCTTGGTTATTTCTGTAACCAGTTTCAAGGTGTCTCCCGGAAGAACTTTTCTTTTGAACTTTGCTTCTTTGATTCCACCAAAATATACCGTTTTATTTTTAAATCCTTCTAAAGACAAAATGGCAACTGCCCCGGTCTGTGCCAAAGCTTCAATAATTAATACCCCAGGCATTACAGGGTTTCCAGGAAAATGTCCTTGGAAAAACTCTTCATTTATTGTCAAGTTTTTAATGCCTACTGCCTTTTCTCCTTCTTCAAGTTCAATTATTTTATCAATTAAAAGCATGGGATATCTGTGAGGAATAATTTTTCGAATATCATTTATATCATAAACCATAGTTAACTCCTAAGCTTTGAATTTTTTTATTAGCAATGAAGAGTTGTGTCCACCAAATCCGAATGCATTAGATAAAGCGTAATCAAATTCCTTGGAAATTCCTTCATTAGGTACAAAGTTTAAATCTAATTCAGGATCTGTTTCCACATGATTTATGGTAGCAGGTATAAATGAATCCTCAAGAGCCTTAACACAAATTATTGCCTCAACTGCCCCTGCTGCTCCAAGTAGGTGGCCTGTCATTGCCTTTGTTGAACTTACATAAACATTTTTTGATTCTTCTTTAAATATTTTCTTAATAGCTTGAGTTTCAAACTTGTCATTATATAAGGTAGATGTTCCGTGTGCATTAATATAGGTTACATCCTTTGGTTCAATTCCAGCATCATTTATTGCATTTAACATTGATTTAGATGAACCTTCAGAAGATGGGTCTGGGCTTGTCATATGATAAGCATCGCAAGTTGCTCCATAACCTACGATTTCACCATAGATTTTTGCACCTCTTTTTACTGCATGGTCATAATCTTCAAGTACCATAACTCCGGCACCTTCTCCCATTACAAAACCATGTCTATCTTTGTCAAAAGGAATTGATGCTCTATTTATGTCAGTAGTTGTTGACAAGGTAGTTAAGGCAGTAAATCCTGCTATGGAACATGGTGTTATTGCAGCTTCTGACCCTCCTGCAAGCATAACATCACAAGATCCTTCCTGTATTCTCTTGTATGATTCTCCTATTGCATTTGCACCTGTTGCACAAGCTGTTACAGTGCTTATATTAACCGCCTTAGATTTATATTTAACAGCAATAAGTCCGGAAGCCATATTTGAAAGCATCATGGGTATGAAAAATGTGGAAACTTTCCCAGGACCTTTTGTTAATAACTTTTGATGTTCCTCTTCAATAGTATGGATTCCTCCCACTGCACTTCCTACAATACAACCAAATCTGTCAGAATCAACTTTTTCAGTATCAAGACCTGAGTCCTTTACAGCAAGATCCGCTGCTGCAAGGGCAAACTGACTGTATCTATCCATTCTTTTTGATTCTTTCTTTTCCATATACTGAGTAGGATCAAAGTCCTTTACTTCTGCTGCTATTTTAACAGTAAAATCTGTTGTATCAAATGATTCTATAAAGTCTATTCCACATGTTCCATTTTTTACATTTTCCCAAAATTTATCTCCTGAACCAATAGGACTTATTACTCCCATTCCAGTTACTACAACTCTTCTTTTCATAATTTTCTCCTTAAATGATTTGTCACCCTGAGCGTTAGCGAAGGATCTCATCTTTAAAAACCTGAGATTCTTCAGGCTGCGCATCAGATTGACGAGGGCATAGCCCTCGAGATAATTGTTACATATAAAATCCGCCGTTTACGGAAATTACCTGACCCGTAATGTAGGCTGCCTTATCTGAAATTAAAAACTCAACACAATCAGCAATGTCTTCAGGCTGACCTAATCTTTGAAGTGGGATATTTCTCATCATTTCTTGTCTTAATTCTTCAGGAATTTTATCAGTCATTTCAGTTTCAATAAAGCCTGGTGCTACTGCATTGACTAAAATGTCCTTTTTTCCTAATTCCCTTGCCATAGACTTGGTCATACCAATTACTCCTGCCTTAGAAGCTGAGTAATTTACCTGTCCGGCGTTTCCGGCAAGACCCACAACAGATGATATATTAATAATCCTTCCTCCTTTTTGCTTTATCATTTTTCTAGCGATATGTTTACAGCAGTTAAAAGTACCCTTTAAATTTGTATCAATAACTAAGTCAAATTCCACTTCTGTCATCAAAGGGAGTATATTGTCCTTTGTAATTCCCGCATTGTTCACAAGCACATCCACTGCGCCAAAATTGCTATAAGCTTCATCTATGAGCCTTTTTGCATCCTTGTAATTAGATATATCGCATTGAACAATTATATTTTTTGTTTCCTTATTGGTGAAATTATTTATAAGTTCTTCCATTGAATCAGTGTTAGACCTGTAATTTAAGACTAGGTTATAATTTAGTTCATTTAGCCTCTTTGCTATTACAGCCCCTATTCCTTTGGAAGCTCCCGTTATAATGGCAGTTTTCATTGTAGATCCTTTCTTTTTTAAGCTCCTGCAAATTGCAGGTATGAATTTAATCCATTAATATCTTCAATATTTATTGATTTAACACTCTTGTCTATTTTCTTAATGAAGCCTGAAAGTGTTCTTCCAGGTCCTATTTCCACAAATGTACTTACTCCGTCTTCAATCATTTTTCTTACACATGCTTCCCACCTAACAGGATTGTACACTTGTTTTTCTAATTTATCTGCAATTTGGTCAGCTTCGTAATATGATGTATCCACATTTGATATAACATTATTAGAAGGTTTTTTGAAATTTATTTTATATAAATCCTCTCTTAGTTTATCTCCTGCAGGTTTAAGCATTGAAGTGTGAAATGGCGCGCTTACCTGAAGCTTTATGGCCCTTTTAATATTAAATTGTTTAGCGTTTTCAATAGCACTGTCAACAGCAAAACTCTTACCTCCTGCCACTATTTGTCCCGGGCAGTTGAAATTTGCAGGCTCTAATAAGCCATACTTTTCAGTAATATCTTTGCAAAAGGCAATTGCCTCGTCAGCAGTACACCCCATAAGCGCCAACATTCCACCCTCGCCTAAAGGAACTGTATTCTGCATGTAGTTTCCTCTGTTGTAAACAAGCTTCACAGCTGTTTCAAAATCCATAGCTCCAGCTGCAGTTAAAGCTGAATACTCACCAAGACTTAAGCCCCCCATTACAACTGAGCCGTCATGAGTTTTTTTCAATACTTCATAAATTGCTAAGCACACAGTCAATAATGCGGGCTGTGTTATTTTAGTAATACTTAAATCTTCATTTGGTCCTTCAAAACAAAGCTTTTTTATGTCAAATCCTAAGGCTTCATTTGCTCTTTCAAATATTTCTCTGCATTCTTTAAAATTATCATAAAAATCTTTCCCCATTCCCGCATATTGAGCTCCCTGTCCGGGGAATACAAAAGCTGTTTTACTCATTACTGCCTCCTGCAATAAGTTTTAGGTTTTTCATAATATTTTCTGCCTCATCAAACATTTCGGTGATAATTTCCTTACAAGATTGCTCCTTGTTAAGCAAACCGGCGATTTGACCTGACATCAAGGAACCGTAATGTACATCACCTTCAACAACAGCCTTATAAAGTCTGCCTCTTCCCAGTTTTTCCATTTCTTCTATAGGTGCGTTACTTTTTTCTAAGTCCCTAAACTGTGTTACAAGTCTATTTTTTAAAACTCTAACAGGGTGACCGGTCTTTCTTCCTGTTACTGCTGTATCCGTATCTCCAGCCTTCTTTACTTTATCCTTGTAATTTTGATGAACGCTACATTCATTTGCTAATAGAAACCTAGTACCAACCTGTACTCCTTGAGCACCCAAACAAAATGCAGCTGCAAGGCCTCTTCCGTCACCTATTCCACCGGCAGTTATAACCGGGATATTTACTGCGTCTACGACTTGAGGTGTAATACACATGGTAGTTAACTCGCCCACATGACCCCCTGCCTCAGTTCCTTCACAAATTATTGCATCGACCCCTGCTTTTTCAAAATGTTTTGCAAAGGCTACCGATGGCACAACAGGTATTACTTTAATTCCTGCCTCTTTCCATATTTTCATATATTTGCCCGGATTCCCTGCTCCGGTAATTATAACAGGAACCTTTTCTTCAATTAATAATTCACTTACTTCTTTTGCATAAGGACTTAAAAGCATTACATTTACGCCATAAGGTTTATCAGTCAATTCTTTTATTTTACGAATTTCCGCTTTCACTGATTCAGGTGGATTGTTACCGGCTGCTACTATACCAAGGCCTCCCGCTTCAGATACAGCTGCTGCCAATTTCGCATCTGATATTTGCGCCATGCCTCCCTGGAAAATGGGATATTTTATGTTAAGCATCTCACATATATTTGTATAAATCATAAGTCTCCTCTTATTAGCAGAAAACGCCTATTCGGCGTCTCTGTTGTTGATTATTTGTTCATTGTCTTATTTGCTGATTATTTTTTTTCAGTTAGGTAATTTACTATATCTCCAACTGTTATTAGCTTACCATAATCATCTTCTTCAATTGTTACATCCAGTTCATCTTCGATTTTGCTTATTAATTCGAATAAGTCCAATGAGTCAGCACCCAAATCGTCTTTAATCTTACTTTCTAAGGTAATAACATCTTCCTCAACATCTAATTCTTCAACTAAAATTTCTTTAACTTTTTCTAAAATCATCATTTCCTCCTAAAAATATAGAACTATTATTTTGAATTTTACAATAATCCAATTTCAAATATTTTGATATTCAAAGTATAATACAATATAAATCCCTTGTCAATAATTTTTTTCAATTAATTACTTGACAAGGGTATGACAAGGGGACGGAGTGGACGGAGTTACTGTCATTATGTCCCCATTATAACTGATAATAATTATCAATCAAAAAGAAGCACGAAGCCACTCCGTGGCAGCGCTTCGCGTATCCAAAACATTATCGTGATATTAAAAATAATAAATTTCTCAAATATATTCGCTAAAGCGTAAGAGAAATCAACAAAAATGTTGGAGATTAATAATCTTCAGCATTTTTTGTTTTAAAAATAAAAGTAGACAAGTTTAAGATATTGATTTAATATTTAATCACCACAAAAAAACATCAAAAACATCAAAAACGAGGCTACTTTCATGAGAAAAATATACCATACAAATCTAGAAAAATCAATAAAGAAATTATCAAGAGCCCCTCCTCCTATGATTCATGATTTC
>CAZTML010000047.1:0-11232 GCA_964614935.1 uncultured Clostridia bacterium
CGAAGGATCTCATATCTTTAAATTCTGAGATTTTTCACCTGCGGTTCAGAATGACACGCTGCTTTACAGCTTATTCATAGCAATGACACGGGTGTAGAATAATTTACAAATAATAAGGGTGGTAAAATGAGTATAAAAATAATTGCAGGGAGAGCAAATACAGGTAAGTCATCATATATTTATGATGAAATAAAAAGCCAATCAAAAGATACAAAGGATAACTTAATATTAATAGTTCCTGAGCTTATGACATATCAAGCCGAAAGCGATATTATTGAGAAATTTGATTTAGCTGGCATTATGAATATAGAAATCCTTAGTTTTAAAAGGCTTGAAAGTAAAGTCCTTGAAGAAGTGGGAGGCCTTAAGGTTGAGGATATAAGCGTATTTGGGAAAATCATGGTTCTTAAACAGGTTTTCGAGGAAAATAAGGACAAACTTAAGGTCTTTGGAAATTCATATAAACAAAGTGGTTTTTTAAGGGAATTTGAAGAACTATTAGCCGAGTTTAAGCAAAACTTAGTTGATAGCGAATCATTGAAAAAGGCAACAGCGGATGTAAATGATGAACTATTGATGCGTAAACTATCCGACATTGAACTTATATATTCTGAATTCAGCCAAAGAACTTCAGGGAAATTTTTTGATGAAGAAGACAAGACAGACTTATTTATATCCTTAATAAAAGAATCAAAATATATAAGAAATTCTAAAATATGGATTGATGGATTTGAAAGCTTAAACCGCCAGAGGCTTAATCTCCTTAAAAATCTTTGTGATTATGCAAAGGAGGTAACTTTTTCATTAAATATAGACCCTTCATATTTGGATAACTTAGAGGAAAATGATGACTGGGAAGCATTTAAAATTACCTATGATACATACGGGACCATAGAAAATATAATAGATGATGTTGAGTTAGTTCCAATTAAGGAAAACAAATCATCTTCTACCGAAATAAAGGCAATGGAAAAGAATCTATTTTCGCTTATTACAGGGGAATTTGATGATAATACTGATAATATAAGTCTATATTCTTCTTTAAATCCCTACACTGAAACTCAAAAGGCAGCAGGAAAAATAATATCCTTAGTTAGGGACCATGGCTACAGATGGAGGGATATAAAGGTTGCTCTAGGTAATATGGATACATATGAAACAAATGTTAAAAGAATATTTGCCCAATATGAAATTCCATATTTTTTGGATGTAAAAAGAGATATTTTAAACAACCCTTTAACTAAATATATTTTATCCATTCTTGACATGTTTATTTGGAGATTCAAACATGACAATGTTTTTGAATACCTGAAAACAGGATTTTCCCCTTTAAATATTAACCAAGTTCACTACTTAGAAAACTATGCTTTACAGTACGGTATTGAAGGCGAAAAATGGTTTATGGAATTCAAGGATTATAGTAAGGACAAGGATAAGAAACCAGAATCTAAAAGTTTTGACATGGAAGAATACAGAAAACTCTTTGCTCAAGACTTTGAAATTGAAAGAAAAGAAATTAAAAATCTAAAAAAAGTAAATGAAATTACAAGACTCATATTCAACTACTTAGAAAAACACAAGGTAAAAGAACAAATGGAGAATGCCATAAAAGCCTTTAATCTAAATAGTCAATTCGAGGAAGCCAGTGAATACTCCCAGTCTTGGAATTTTGTAATGGAAATTTTTGAACAGCTTTTATTGGTTGGACAAGATAGAGAAACTTCCTTGAAAGAATACCGAAAAATGCTGGAGGCAGGTTTTAGCCAAGTTGAAATAAGCATAATTCCTCCCTCCATAGATAAGGTTGAAGTTGGGGAAGTTGGCAGGATTGCTGTTACAAAGCCAAGGGCCTTGTTCCTTTTAGGTGGAAATGACAGCAATTTAGATGCTAAAAACACTGAGAAGGGATTACTTTTAAATGAAGAAAGGGACCTACTTCTTGAAAACAATGTTAAGTTAACAAAAGGTGCAGATTATGAAACCTTTAAAGAAAAGCACATGCTTTACAAGTTGTTTTCAAGTCCCAAAGAAAAGTTTTGTATCAGCTACCCCTTAGGCTTGGCTACTGGAGAAAGTCTGCAACCATCCCTCTACATTGATACCTTGAAGAAAATTTTCATAAATATTAAGGAAGGTTCCGATTTAAGCAGCCATGATGAAATGGACCATGTATCAAATTATAGGGGGACCTATGATTATTTTGTTGAAAATATAAGGTCTTTCATAGATGGCTACCATATAGATGACATGTGGAAGGATGTTTATACTTGGTATGAAAGAGAAGACGAGAACTTTGATATCATAAGAAAAGCTTTGAAATATAAGAATTCCATGGATTTATTGGATTCAGATGCAGTGAAAAGAATTTATGAAAACAATATGACCATGACTGTTTCTAAGTTGGAAAGATATGCTGAATGCCAGTTTAAATATTTCATGGAAAATGTGTTAAAGCCAAGGGAAAGATCTATTCAAAAAATAGAATTTTATGATCTTGGTAACATTTATCACTCTGTAGTTGAGAAATTTATCAACAAAATAAAAGGCCAGGAAGATATCAGCATGTTAACTAGGGATCAAGCAGAAAATGATGCTATTTTGATTACTGACGAAGTATTAAAAGAACAGGAAGATAAAGTTACTGCCATAGAAGCAAATCATAGAAACAGGTATATGAAGGAAAAAATAAAAAGAGTTATGAAAAGAACATGCTGGACAATTGTAAGGCAGTTAAATTCTAGTGACTTCAGACCTATCTATACAGAACTTCAAATTGATTTAGTGGATAAAAATGATGAAAAGGCTCAAGAAGGAATTTATTTATCCCCTATAGAAATACCTGTTGAAACAGATAAAATCAAGGAAGTATTAAAGCTAAGAGGGAAAATAGACAGGGTAGATGTACTTGAATGTAAGGATAAATTGTATATAAATATAATTGACTATAAATCAT
The DNA here is from genome assembly GCA_964614935.1 of uncultured Clostridia bacterium. Lineage (GTDB taxonomy): Bacteria > Bacillota > Clostridia > Tissierellales > Sedimentibacteraceae > Sedimentibacter. The sequence goes on from CAZTML010000047.1 coordinate 2,954, forward strand.
CTCCTAATGATATTGACTTGGACGATGCAGGGGAAGGCCTCCAGGTACAGTTACTAATATATTTAAAAGCATTAATTGACAATGGAAAAGACTTGTTTGGGAAAAAGCCACACATTGGAGGGGTCTTTTATTATCATATCACTGACCCTGTCTATAGGGATGACAATAAGTCAAAAGATGTGGAAGAAGAAATATTTAAGAGTCTAAAACTTAGAGGTTATGTTTTAAGAGACAAAGAAATCGTCCAACTTATGGATAAAAATATAGGCTCTACTTCAAGCGTCATTCCTGCCGCCCTTAAAAATGATGGTGAGTTTATGGAAAATAGGACTAAGGCCTTATCTGAAGATTCTTTTGATGACTTAATTAATTCTGTTTATCAAAAATGTTCAGATATGACAAAGAGTATTTTAGAAGGAAATGTTAATATTGACCCCTACAAAAAAACCGATGGTAGAACTCCCTGTACTTATTGCCAATATATAAGCATTTGTCAATTTGACAAGTCCTTAGGTAACAATTACCGCTTATTAAGTAAAATGAACAAAGATGACATATTGAAAATATCAAAAGGAGGAGAGTAGGATGAAGTGGACAAAAGAGCAAGAGTCAATAATTGAATTAAAAAACTCTAATATATTGGTTTCAGCAGCAGCCGGTTCTGGGAAAACTGCAGTAATGGTTGAAAGAATCATTAGATTAGTTAAAGATGGCCAAGACATTGATAGGTTTTTAGTAGTAACATTTACAAAAGCAGCTGCTGCAGGAATGAAACAGAAAATCCAAAAATCCCTTGTAAAGGCTCTCCAAAACAAAGAAGGAAATATAAAACATTTAAGAAGGCAATTATCTCTTTTAAACAGGTCAATGATTACTACTATTGACTCCTTTTGCATGGATGTTACCAAGAAAAATTTTCATTTAACTGATATAGACCCAAATTTCAGGGTTGGTGACAGAAGTGAATTGAGCATACTCTTGCAAGAATCTATAGATGAAGCTTTAGAAGACTTTTACGCCAATATAGAGGACAATGAAAATTTCAGAAAATTAGTTGAAGGATTTACAGGCAACAGAGGCGACGATGAATTAAGTGAAATAATTCGAAGAGCTTATAAATTTATACTAAGCTTCCCTGATCCTTTTGCATGGCTAAACGACAGTGTAGACCAGATGAATATAAGTGGAGAAGATTTAAAGAATTCAAAGTGGCTTGAGGAAATTAAAAACCATATTAGGCTTTTGTTAGATGGTGCAAAAGGTTATTTAAACACTGCTCTAGAAATATGCAAGGAACCTAATGGTCCTTTGCTATATATAGATACCTTAAAAAAGGATATAGATATAGTTGAAAACCTTGAAAATCTTTTAAATTCTGATATGGAAGAATTTATAGAAGCAGTAAAGGGTTTTAAAGCACCAAGGGCAGCCGCCTTTAAGGAAAAAGATAATCCTGATGTGGATATTGAAAAGCAAATTGATGTAAATGGTTCTAAAAACAGCAACTCTATGAGGGCAAAATATAGAAAAATTATTACTTCAATTAAAGAACTTTTGCCTTATGATTTGGATTACAGTATGTATGCAGATGAAATTAATCTCATGCAGGGTTCAATTGCAGCCTTGAGAGATTTAATTATAATGACTGATGCAAATTACAAGGAGAAAAAGAAAGATAAGTCTATAGTTGATTTCAACGATTTAGAACATTATGCTTTAGAAATATTAAGAAAAGAAAATGATGAGGGGGAATATGAGCCTTCGGAAGTAGCTGATTACTACAGGAAAAAATATAATTATATATTTATAGACGAATACCAGGATTCAAACTCTTTACAAGAAACAATAATCGACCAAATTAAAAGAGAAAACAATTTGTTCATGGTTGGTGATGTTAAGCAGTCTATATACAGGTTCAGGCTGGCTGACCCAAGTATATTCAACCAAAAGTATGAGTCCTTTACAAGAGACAGTGAAGATTTAAATAGTGATGTTATTGATAGAAAAATTGATTTAAATAAGAACTTTAGAAGTAGGGATGAAGTTTTATCAGCAACTAATTTTATTTTTGAGAATATTATGACCAAGGAGTTAGGGGAAATAGAATATGATGAAAAGGCAGCACTCAATACTGGTAGTGACTTTTCTGTAAATACTCCTGTTGAGCTTCATATTATAGATAAAAACGCTACAGAAGAAACAGATGACCAAGAGGATAATGACCTGGATGATAGGGTTATAAATAGCGTAATTGACCAAGAAATTGAATCTATGGAAACTGCAGAACTGGAAGCCTTATTTGCTGTAAGCAGAATTAAGAAATTAATGAAGGAAGAAACTTGTATTGCCGGAAAACCAGAAGAGGGACAAAAGAAAACCAGAAAAATTGAATATAAGGATATTGTTATTTTATTAAGATCACCTTCTAGCTGGGCAGGCATATTTGAAGAATGGTTCCATAAAGAAGATATTCCTTTTTATTATGAAGGTGGTAAGGGTTACTATGAAACATTGGAAGTAAAAATTATAGTCAATTTACTTAAATTAATAGACAACATAAGACAAGATATTCCTCTATTAAGTGTCATGAGATCTCCAATAGGCAAATTTACTACAGAAGAGCTACTGGAAGTTAGACTTAAGTATCCTAGGGAAAAACATTTTATAGGAGCTTTAAATAAGTATGTATTCCATGGAAAAGATGACAAGGAATTTTCTCAAGCTTTAGTAGATAAGTTGGAAAACTTTACAGATAAAATATATGACTGGTCCTATAAAAGCAGGTATTCACATTTAAATGATTTAATATGGAATATATTGATGAATCCTGATATCTCTTATTATAATTTTGTAGGCGCTCTTCCTAATGGTAAAATGAGACAGGCAAATTTAAGGATGCTTGCTGATTTAGCTTATGAATTTGAGAAAACATCAATGAGAGGTTTGTTTAAATTCCTCAGATATATTGAAAAACTAGATAAGGGTTCTGATGACAGGGGACAAGCAAAAACATTGGGGGAAAATGACAATGTTGTGAGGCTTATGTCAATTCATAAGTCCAAAGGCTTGGAATTTCCCGTAGTTATCCTTTGTGGACTCAATAAGCAGTTTAATATGCAGGATACTAGAAACAAAATACTATTACATAAAAATTATGGTATTGCTCCAAAGTATGTAAATATTGATGAAAGAATAGAGAAAGAAACACTGGCAAGAAGAGCTATAAAAATAAAAATTAAAAAAGAAAATATCTCTGAGGAAATGAGAGTTTTGTATGTAGCAATGACAAGGGCAGTAGATAGACTGATAATGGCAGGTAGTGTTGGGAAACTTGAAAATAAAGCAAGAAACTGGCGAAGAGGAACTTCCAAACATTCTGTATACAAGGGCATTTCTTATATGGACTGGATTTGCAGCTCTTTATTTAACAAAGTAAACTTTGAGCACTTCAATGAAATAATGGAAGATGGTCATTGGAAAGGCTGGAATTTACAACTCATTACTCGTATGGACTTAAGCTTGAATTTAAGTGATGAAATTAATTTGAAAGAAAAGAATCTTGCAATGATGGATGAATTCAAAAATTCTAAAAATAGCCCTCACTATGAAGAAATAGGCAGAAGATTAACCTATAAATATCAATATATGACCTCTGTAGATATACCTACTAAGCTTTCTGTAACTGAGCTTAAGAACTTGAACAATACAGAATTTAAAAAATTAAGATATAAAATTCCTAGCTTGGTTGATATTTTTGACTACAATGATAAAGACGGTAAGTTTAATTTGGACAAGAAAATCACAGGTGCTGAAGTGGGGACCTTGCTACATTTTGTAATGGAACATCTCGATTTAAAAGGAAGCTTAAATCAAGAAGATATAATAAATACTATTAATAAAATGGAAGATAGAAAACTTCTTACTAAAATGGAAGCAAAAATAGCCATAAGCACATATGCAAAAAAAGTTGAAGGCTTCTTCCGAAGTACAATAGGAAAAAGAATTATCTCTTCCCCTGAAGTATACAGGGAAGCCCCCTTCGTATTTAGGAAGAAAGCATCTGGAGTATTGGATGGCTTAAATGAAGAAGATTTAATACTTGTGCAAGGTATAATCGATTGTTACTTCATTGAAGGGGAAGAGGCTATAATTGTCGATTATAAAACCGACAAAATTGATGAAACAAAAGAAATAGCACCTCAAATTGAAGTGCTAAAAAGAGAATACTATGACCAAGTAGCAATGTACAAAGAAGCTCTAGAAAAAATTACCGATAAAAAAGTCAAAGAATGTTACTTGTACTTATTTTCTATTGGAAAAGAAGTGTTAATTATATAAAAAATACCATTCAACTCGAGAGTGTAGCCCTCTTCATAGCTATGAATTTATGTCATCCGAAGGCACAGCCTTCGTCATTGCTATGAATAAGCTGCGAAGCAGCGTGTCATTCTGAACCGCAGGTGAAGAATCTCAGAATTTAAAGATATGAGATCCTTCGTTACACTCAGGATGACAAAGCGGTTTAATCTCCTTTATAAATCATCCTATAATATTGTGTTTTAAAACCTAATTTCTGATAGAGGGTTCTGGCTCTTTTGTTTTCTAAATCTACATGTAGAGAAAGCCTGCCCTCTGTCAATTCTATTAATTGACCAAAAAGCTCTGAAGCTATTCCTCGTCCTTTATTACCTTCCTTTGTACCTATGTAGACTAAATGGTAAGTAGGCAATACTTTAGAAAATCCAAGATTGACAACAACCCCTATCCCTTGTGGAATTTTATTTCTTAAGGCCATTACTACAAATCCGTTTTCCATTGCTTTTTCTACAGCTTCTTCTGTTTCATCAAAGGAGTCAGAATAAGCCTGTAGCCATTGCTTAGTCCAATTTGTAATATCTTCTTTAGGGTATTCTTTAAAGTTTTTAAGTATTTTAATATCTAACTCACTTTTTCCGTTGTTGAGTACAATAACATGTTTTCCATCTTTGATTTTACCTTCTTTTGCAAGTTTGTAAAAACCTGCAAAAGAATAAGCTTCCTGGGTAGTTAGGCTTATATTTTCTTGTTTTCTTAAAAAATGGGCACTTTCCTTTAACAAGTCTTCATCTACGGGAATTACTTTACCGTCTGTATCATAAATAGCATATAAGGTTTCTTCTAGCAAGGCCCCTTCATCTGCAAATAAATTTTTTGTGTACTTATTTGCATTAACACCATCAAAATCATCAATAGATATATCATCTAGTTCTAAATTTTTCTTATAATCTCTAAATATTAAATTACCGTGGGGAATTGTACAGGAAAAAATTTGCGGATATTTGCTTATTTCACCTTCAACCCACTTGTTTACTAAGCCATTGTATATTCCTGATACAGTAAATCCGTTGCTTAGCTGAGTAAATACAGTCGAAATATCTCCTAACTTTTCAGCAATTTCTTCCCCAATCTTTTGTAAGGATATAATGCTTAAATGCTTATTCCCATATATATTTGATGCGTTATAATAATTATTTTTCTTGCAATAATTATCCATTAGCTCGTGTTTACTACTATTTGTATTGTTTCTAAAATCCACAAATTCAATATCTTTAAATAATGTTCTCTTCCACTGTTCATTTTTAAATAGGGCAATTTTTGCCTCAAGTTCAAAGCTTTCAGAATAATTAAGCATTGACTGGATATAATCGCTTGGACCATCAATCAATAGACCACTTCGATTAATCATAGCGTCTTTTACTACAGTTTCAGAAATCCTATCAAATTTATTTCCAAAAGGATTTGCTCCTTCTAACTTCAAGTATATTTCTTTTACACCTAAAGCTTTCTCTAATTTCTTTGATCTCATTAAAGGTGTTTTTCCCGGTCTAATCATAAATTCACTCCTCGTCTATATATTTTGATTAAATTGGTGATAATTATACCATAAAGTGCTGAAAAATCCAAGTCTACCTGCGTGTAATTTAGAAAGAGTTACAATTGACGAAATGACTATTTTGTGCTAAACTTATTCTATAAAAAGGGGATGGAGGTAGTAATGGAGCTTATTGAAATGATGAAATATGTTGATCACACTTTGTTGAAGGCCTTTGCAACTTGGGAAGAGATACGTCTTTTGTGTGATGAGGCAGTTAAATATCAAACAGCATCAGTCTGTGTTCCGCCTAATTATATAAAAAGAATTCATGACATGTACCACGGACAGGTAAACATTTGTACGGTTATAGGATTTCCTTTAGGATATTCAACCACTGAAGCAAAAGTTGCAGAATGCCTACAGGCACTTAAAGATGGTGCAAATGAAATTGACATGGTTATAAATATATCTGATGTAAAAAACAAGGATTACAAAAATGTAGAAGAGGAAATAAGAACTATTAAAGAAATAGTTGGTGACCGTATTTTAAAGGTAATTGTTGAAACATGTTACCTAACAGAAGGAGAAAAAATTGAAATGTGCCATGCTGTAACTAATGCAGGGGCTGATTATATTAAGACATCAACAGGTTTTGGCACAGGCGGTGCAACCATGGATGATGTTATTTTATTCAAAAAACATATAGGAAATAATGTAAAGATTAAAGCGTCTGGAGGAATTAGAACAAAAGAGGATATGGAAGCTTTTATTGACGCCGGATGTTCTAGACTAGGAACTTCTTCTGCTATTAAATTGATAAATAACGCTTAGGCGTTCTTTATATAAATTTATAATTAATAAATTGGAGGAATTGATATTATGAAATTATGGAGAAAGATGGCTCTTGTTGCACTTGTGCTAACTATGGTTTTTGCTTTTGCATCATGTGCTAACAATGAACCGGAAACACCAGCTACACCAGAGACTCCGGTAACAACACCAGAAACACCAGCTACACCGGAAACTCCGGCACCGGCAGATAATACTTTTGAATTAGCTTTAATCACTGACGTTGGAACAATTGACGACAAGTCATTTAACCAAGGTGCTTGGGAAGGCGTAGAAGCTTACGCAAAAGAAAACAATATTACATACAAATACTATCAACCATCTGAGCAATCAGACACTGCTTATCTAGCATCTATAGATTTGGCAGTTAAAGCAGGAGCAAAAGTTATAGTATGTCCTGGATTCTTGTTTGAAACCCCTATTCATACAGCTCAAAGAGAATATCCTGATGTGAAGTTTATAATCCTTGATGGAGCACCTCACGCAGGTGATTGGGTTGCTGATATAGCTGACAACACACATTCTATATTCTATGCTGAAGAAGAAGCTGGTTTCTTAGCAGGATATGCAATAGTTAAAGAAGGCTATACTAAATTAGGATTTATGGGTGGTATGGCGGTTCCTGCAGTTGTTCGTTTCGGTTACGGATATGTACAAGGTGCAGAATATGCAGCACATGAAATGGGCTTAACAGAACCTGTTGAAATTAAATACACATATGTTGGAAACTTCGATGCTACACCTGAAAACCAAGCAAAAGCAGCTGCATGGTTCAATGAAGGAACTGAAGTTGTATTTGCATGTGGTGGTGCTGTAGGTAACTCAGTTATGAAGGCAGCAGAAGCAGCAGAAACAAAGGTTATAGGTGTTGACGTTGACCAATCAGCAGAGTCTGAAACAGTTATTACATCATCAATGAAGAACCTTTCAAAGTCTGTATATGATGCTTTAGGAGAATACTACGCAGGAAACTTCCCTGGTGGAATTTCAGTATCATTGGACGCAAAAGTTGAAGGTGTACAATTACCAATGGAAAACTCAAGATTTGAAACATTTACACAAGCTGATTATGATGATATCTATGGAAAAATAGTAGCAGAACAAATTCAAATAATGAATGATGCAAATGTTGTAGAAGATTCAGGAAAAGAAGCTGATCAAGTAACAGCAGCAGACATACCTGTTAGCAAAGTTCAAGTAGAAGTTATTAAATAGTTCTTTTATTAAGGTTGCTTTTAGGGTCTAAGCCTTTAAGCAACCTTCTAAATTACATGGTGGGTGGTGCTTAGATGGAGTACGTAATTGAAATGAATAACATTACCAAGGTATTTGGCAATTTTAAAGCTCTTGATGATGTAACCTTTAAAGTGAAAAAAGGTGAAATCCATGCACTCTTAGGAGAAAACGGGGCAGGCAAATCTACTTTAATGAGTGTTTTATTCGGCTTATATCAAGCAGAAAAAGGTAATATAAAAATTTATGATAATCCTGTTAAAATAAACAATCCCAATGATGCAAGCTCATTAAAAATCGGTATGGTTCACCAGCATTTTAAATTAGTACATAACTTTACAGT
>CAZTML010000048.1:0-10960 GCA_964614935.1 uncultured Clostridia bacterium
CTATCATTAAAAAGGCAATACCCAAGCAAGTCAGACAGGAAGGTTCACATCCTGCAAAAAAAACATTTCAAGCAATAAGAATCGAAGTCAATAGGGAATTGGAAATACTTGAAAATACAATGAAAGTTGCAGTTGATAGATTGAATAAGAAAGGGAGAATATGTGTCATAACATTTCATTCCCTTGAAGACAGGATAATTAAAAATACATTTGTAGAATTAAACAGGGACTGCATTTGTCCCCCTGAATTTCCAAAATGTATGTGCGACCACAGGAGAAAGTTAAAAATAATAACTAGAAAACCAATTATTCCATCAGAAGATGAATTAACAGAAAACAGAAGAGCACACAGCGCAAAATTAAGAATAGGTGAGAGGGTGTAAAGTAAAATGTCAGCATTAAGAAAAGAAGCTGTTGAGTTACAAGATTATGGTCAAGAAAAAGAATATTCTCCAAAAAAACGAATAAAAAGGAAAAAGAAAAATAATCATATCTTAAAGAGCTTTAAAAACACAGCCATGATTGCTATCACATTTGTACTTGGAATTTTAATTGTTTATAATTATGCCGTAATTACCGACAAGCAAATGGAGCTTAACAATCTGGGTATTGAAATAACAAATCTTAATGATGAAATTGACAAACATAACATAGCTTTGGAGTCTATTAAGAACACTAACAGCATTGAAGAAATGGCAAAAGTATATTTAGGCATGAACTATCCCACAAGAAAACAGACTGTATTTGTAGATTTTGCATACGGATCTGATACTACTGAAGAAGACAATTTAATTGCAAAAGATGAAAATCTTTTAGTAGGATTAATTGACAAGGTAGCGAGTTTCATTAGATAGGGGGTGTCGCCATGAAGAAGCGCACAAAAAGCACTACTAACCTTCAAAACAAAAGAAGGATGTTGTTTTTCTTAGTATGCTTTTTTTTAGTTACCATAGCTTTAGTTGTAAGGCTTGGTTACATACAACTGATAAAGGGTGAAGAATATAGAAAACAAGCAATGGAAAACTGGTCCAGAGATATTACTATAAATGCCAAGAGGGGAACAATATACGACGCCAAGGGCAAGAAGTTGGCTCTTAGCATAAACTCCCCTAGTGTTACATGTTTTCCTGCTGACGTGAAAAAAGGTGTAAAACTAGCAATAGATAATACAGCTAATGAAGATGATGGTTTCATAACGACAATTTTGAAAAAACTCAACAGATCGATGTTTACGGATGAAACACAAGCCGATCAAATACCTTTAAACACAAAGACACCTGAAGAAACCGCACAAATTTTGTCAGAAATTTTAGAGATGGATTATGAGGAAGTATTGCAGAAAATTACTTCTAACTATAACTATATCATACTCAAAAAATGGATTACCGATGAACAAGCTCAACAAATTAGAGAACATGAATTAAGCGGTATAAATATTATAGAAGACAATAAAAGAATTTATCCTTATGGGAATTTTGCACCACATGTATTGGGCTTTACCAATGTTGACCAAAATGGTTTATATGGGATTGAGGCTACTTACAATGATTATCTAACAGGGATTCCAGGAAGAACTGTTGTAAACACAGATGCTTATGGAAGAGAACTACCCTTTGGTTATAATGAATATTATGAATCCCAAGATGGTTCAGGAGTTGTTCTTACTATTGATGAAGTAATCCAGCATTATGCAGAATCAGCTGCACAAAAAGTTTTGAATGATTACAATGCAAAAAGGGCAACCATTATAACTATGGATGTTAATACAGGGGATATATTGGCAATGGCATCGAAGCCTGATTATGATCCTAATGACCCTAGAATGCCCATAGATGAAAACATTAAGACGGAGTGGGAGAGTCTTCCAAATGAAGAACTGCAGAAGGCTTGGTTTGACATGTGGAGAAATCCTGCTGTTAATGATATATATGAACCAGGGTCCACATTTAAGCTTATTACCGCAGCAACAGCCTTAGAAGAAAATGCTGCAAGCCTTAATACTACGTATTATTGTGATGGATTTGTAAAACAAATAAAAGGTGAGAATATTAAATGTTGGAGATATTATAGACCACATGGAGAGCAGACCCTGTCAGAGGCCTTACAAAATTCTTGTAATGATGCCCTTGCTCAGATGGGTCTTGACATTGGAAAGGATCCATTTTATAAATATTTAAGGTCTTTTGGTTTCGAAGAACAATCAGGAATTAAACTTAATGGAGAAGCTTTAGGCCTTGTTAAAGAACCGGAAAATATGAAGGATGTTGACCTTGTTACTCAGGCTTTCGGTCAAGGTATAGCAATAACTCCAATACAACTTACAACAGCTGTTGCTGCAATTGCAAATGGTGGTGATTTAATGGTACCGAGAATTGTTAAACAGCTTATTGATGAAGAGGGAAATATAATTAAAAACTTTGATACCGAAGTAAGAAGAAAAGTTATTTCTGATGAAACATCTAAAATTATGCTTCAATTAATGAAGGATTCTGCTGAAGCAGGAACAAAACAAGCTTATAGACCGGGATACAGAATAGGTGGTAAATCAGGAACAGCACAAAAGGTTATTGATGGTAGATATGCAGATGGCAAGTTTATATCTTCATTTATCGGAGTGGCTCCTGTAGACAATCCAAGGGCTGTTGTTTTGGTTATGGTCGATGAGCCTGACAGAAGTATAGGTTACTACGGCTCTATAGTAGCTGGTCCTGTTGCTGCTGATTTATTGGAAAACATACTTAAATATTACGATGTTGAGCCTGTTTATACTGAAGAAGAACTTGGTCATGTGGACCAACAAATGGTAATTGTTCCAAGTCTTTTGGGTCTTACTATTGCAGAAGCAACAGACATATTAATTAAAGCAGGTTTAGAAAGCAATATTACAATAGAAGTGGATGCTGAAAAAATCGTAAAATCTCAATTCCCAAAAGCGGGAGAAGAAGTTGTGAGAAAATCCATGGTTACATTGATATTGAACTAGTAATCAAAAAAGGGCGCATTGCGCCCTTTTTTAGAAGTTAAGGGCGAGGCCCGTGTTATTCTGAACCGCAGGTGAAACTGCGGAATCTCGTATCCTAAAACCTGAGATCCTTCGCTAACGCTCAGGATGACAGACCTTGTTGGGTCTGAACTGGAACCACTTTCGCTAACGATCTGGATGACATTCGCATAATTCTTGAAATGGCATTTTAATTATGATAAAATTGCACATACTATCATACATTTAAATAGAGGTATATTTATGAATATTAAAAATTTACTCAAAGAGATGGATTACTTAGGCTATGAAGGTAAAGATAATATAGAAATAACAGGCATTACAAATGATTCGAGAAAAGTAAAGAAAAATGATTTATTTGTGGCAATTAAAGGCTTTACTGATGATGGCCACAAATTTATAGAAAGTGCCCTGGAAAATGGGGCATCTGCCGTTATTTGTGAATATATTCCAGGCAATGTAAAAGGACAAGGCAATTTTATTATTGTTAAATCCCCAAGAGAATCAATGGCTGTAGCAGCTAATATAATATTTGGACGACCATCACAAAAAATTAATATTACAGGAGTTACAGGAACTAACGGAAAAACTTCCACTACATATTTATTAAAGGGAATCTATGATTATTTGAATGACAAATCAGGAATAATAGGAACAATGGGAGTTCTTATTGATGGAACGAAAATAAAGGTCGATAATACAACTCCTGAAGCTGCTGACATACAGCATTATTTAGCTATGATGCTTGATAAAAGTATTACTCATTGTTTTATGGAAGTTTCGTCACATGCTCTTGAATTAAATAGAATTGACAATGTTGAAATGGACGTTGGAATTTTCACTAACCTAACGAGGGACCACTTGGATTTTCATAAAACTATGGAAAACTATTATCAAGCGAAAAAGAGATTATTTCATTTAACAAAAGTCAATAACATTATTAATGTTGATGATCCTTATGGGGAAAGAATGTACAAAGAGCTTATAGAAGAAGGTATAAAAGCTATATCCATAGGTGTGGAAAAGGAAGCTGACATTAAAGCTTCAAATTTAAAAACCACTATGAAGGGAACATCATTTGACCTTAATATACTTGGTATAGAAAAAAAAGCTCATGTTAATACTCCGGGAACATTCAGTGTTTTAAACTCTTTAGGAGCTCTTGGTGCAGCATATGTACTAGGTGCAAATATTGATGATGTTATCAAAGGGTTGGAAACAATAAAGGGAGTTACAGGGAGATTTGAAATTCTTCCAAATAAAATGGACTGCACCATAATATTAGATTTTGCTCATACACCTGATGGTCTTCAAAAGGTTATGGATACTATTAATGAGTTTGCAGAGGGAAGAAAAATTGTAATGTTTGGGGCAGGCGGAGAAAGAGATTCATCAAGACGTGGTCCAATGGGTGAAATTGCAGGTAAGTATTGTGATTTAAGCATACTAACTTCTGACAATCCAAGATTTGAGGACCCTTATGAAATTTGCATGGAAATAGCTCAAGGTGTGGAAAAACACAAGGGCCAATATAAAATAATAATTGAACGGGATCAAGCTATATATTATGCTATTGACAATTGTAGAAGTAAAGATGTAATATTATTAGCGGGAAAATCCACAGAGCCTTATCAGGATATGGGAACTGAAAAAGTACCATATGACGAAACTATGATAGCTAAAAAGGCAATTAAAGATGTGGAGAAAAAACGTGGACATTAGCAGAAAGGGGAAACACCTTCAATTTCAGGCCATTCTCTGTTGGATAGCTTTTGAAGGAATAACCCTGTAATAAAGGAGTTAATATGCAAATCAACGGACAAATTATAAGAATAATTATAGTATCCTTTTTAATAGCGTTGTTCTTGGGACCGGTTGTAATTCCAGTCTTAAAGCGCCTTAAAGTGGGACAAAGTATCCGAGAGGAAGGGCCAAAAAGTCACTTCTCTAAATCCGGAACCCCTACAATGGGCGGTGTGATTATTATAATTGCAATACTTATAGCGGTTTTAACCAGTAGGATATTTACAGCTGAAGTCTGGGCAGTAATCTTCTTCATGTTGGGATTTGGAGCAATTGGTTTTATTGATGACTATATAAAGGTAGTAATGAGACAAAATGAGGGTCTAAAGCCATATCAAAAAATTGTTGGACAGTTGGTTTTTTCTTTACTTCTTGCATGGTATGGTTCGAAACACAGTGTTATGGGTACCACCTTGATGGTTCCATTTATAAATATGCATATTGATCTAGGTATTTTATACATACCCTTCATAACATTTTTCTCAGTGGGCATGGTTAATGCAGTAAACTTGACTGATGGATTGGATGGTCTTAACACAGGGGTCACCTTAATAGTTATGGCGACATTTAGCTTAATTAGCAATAGCTTAAAAGATACAAACCAAATATTTGAAGGAATTTCTTTAATAAGCGCTGCAGTATCTGGTGCCTGCCTTGGATTTTTAAAACATAATGCAAATCCTGCCAAAGTTTTTATGGGAGACACAGGCTCTTTGGCTTTAGGCGGTGCAATTGCTGCAGTAGCGGTAATATCAAACACAGTTTTACTTATACCTATAATTGGTGGTGTCTATCTAGCAGAAGCACTTTCAGTTATTATTCAAGTTTCTCATTACAAGAGAACAAAGAGGAGAATTTTCAAGATGGCACCTCTTCATCACCACTTTGAAATGTGTGGCTGGAAGGAAACAAAGGTTGTTGCAGTATTTTGGATAGCAACCTTAATCTTAGCATTTATAGGTATTTATTCAATATAGGAACATAAAATTATAATGGGCTTTTAGGAAAGAGGAAATAATATGAAAAACATACTTGTTGTAGGACTTGGAGTATCAGGCATAGCATGCATAAAAGGTTTAAGTAAATTAGGAGCGAATGTTTATGCGTTTGATGAAAAGTCAAGGGAAGATTTAAAAGAACGCTTAATAGAAATTCAAGATATTAATGTTGAGTATTTCTTAGGTAATGAAGAAATCGAAAAAATTAATTTTGAAAAACTGGACTATGCAATTAAAAGCCCGGGCATTAAATATGAAGTGCCTATAATTAAGAAGTTGATGGAAAACAAGGTGGAAGTAATAAGTGATGTAGAAGCAGCTTACCGGGTTACAAATGCTAGAATAGTTTCCATAACTGGAACTAACGGTAAAACAACTACAACTACTCTCTTAGGTGAAATGATGAGAGAGAGCGGCAAAGCTTATAAAGTAACTGGGAACATAGGATTTGGAATATTCAACGATGCATTAAATGCTTCTTCAGAAGATATTCTCGTAGCTGAGGTGAGCAGCTTTCAATTAGGGGGCACATCTAAGTACAAACCCTTTATTAGTATTTTAACCAATATTACACCAGACCACTTAGATTACCATCATACTTTAGAAAATTATGTGGCAGCTAAATTTAAAAATTTAACAAATCAAGATGAAAATGATTATGCAATACTAAATTATGAAGACGAAACAATTAGGAGAAATTCTGATAATATAAAAGCTAGTAAAATATTTTTCAGCTCTGAAAGAATTTTAGATAATGGAATATTTGTAGAAAATGGCTACATGGTTTTTAAAAGTGAAAGTAAAAGAGAAGTTATAATAAATACTAAGGATATATTTATACCGGGAAAACACAATTTAGAAAATGCAATGGCAGCTTGTGGTGCCGCTATAGCTATGGGTCTTGATGCAAGTCTTATGGCAAAAGTTTTGAAAGAATTTAAAGGTGTTGAGCACCGCCTTGAATTTATAGGTGAATACAACAAGGTTAAGTTTTACAATGATTCTAAGGGAACAAATCCCGATTCATCCATAAAGGCTGTTCAGGGAATTGAGAAACCCATTATATTAATAGCAGGAGGCTATGATAAAGAATCATCCTATGATGAATTTATAAAAGCTTTTGACCACAAGGTAAAGGCATTAATTTTACTTGGCCAAACTGCTGATGCTATAGAAAAATGTGCTAGAAAATACGGTTTTACTCATATATACCGAGTAAATTCAATGGATGAAGCCGTGAAAATGAGTTTTGAGTTGGCAAAAGAGGGAGACAATGTTCTTTTATCTCCTGCATGTGCCAGCTGGGGAATGTACCCTAATTATGAAGTCAGAGGCGAAGATTTTAAGGAAAGGGTAAATTATTATGGAGGAAACAGTAAAGAAAACTAAATCCAGGTCTGTGGACTGGGTCTTGGTTTTTGTCATAGTTTTATTAGTTTTATTTGGATTTTTAATGGTTTACAGCTCCTCTTATCCTGACGGATACTATAAATTTGGTGGAGATCCATTTTATTTTTTGAGGAAGCAAGTTGTTGCTGCAGCCATAGGTCTTGTAGGAATGATAGTTCTTGCCAACCTTCCATACATAATCTATAAAAAATTTAACAAGCTAATATTAATTGCTTGTATAGCTTTTGCCTTGCTTACTATTGTATTGGGAATTGCATCAAATGGAGCTCAAAGGTGGATAGTCATTGGAGGCTTATCTTTGCAACCATCGGAAATCATAAAGATTGGTGGCGTTTTGTACATGGCTGATTATTTCAGCAGAAATAGAAAAAAGCTGTCATCCTTTTTCAAAGGATTTATTCCTTCAATGTTATACATAGGATTATTTTGTGGACTTATAGCTATACAGGATGACTTGTCTACTGCCATTATATTAGGTGGTACCTTAATGGTTATGTTTTTTTGTGCAGGGGCTAGAATAAATCACTTGGTATTGCTGGTTCTCCTTGGAGCTGTAGGAGTTGGTGTTTTAATTGCCTCTCAGCAATATCGTATAACCAGAATAATTGTATTTTTAGATCCTTTTAAATACCCCTTGAATGAAGGTTATCAAATAATAAATTCACTTTATGCCCTAGGAACTGGAGGTCTATTTGGAATGGGAATAGGAAAAAGCAGGCAAAAGTTTTTCCACCTACCTGAAGCATACAATGATTTTATTTTTTCAATAATAGGAGAAGAACTTGGCTTCATAGGTGGTGTATTCTTAATGTTGGGATTCGCTGTGTTCGCATGGAGGGGCCTTAGAATTTCCATGAACATGGATGATTTCTTTGGAAGTCAGACTGCTCTCGGTTTGACTGTATTAGTCTTGGTTCAGTTTATAATTCACATAGCAGTTGCAACATCATCGATGCCTCCAACAGGAAGGGCACTACCCTTCATAAGTGCAGGGGGGTCTTCATTGATGTTTCTCTTGTTCTCTATGGGAATTTTATTAAATATATCGAAGTACTCCAGTACATACCGGTCATAAATCACATGGCCTAGGCATGTGTCATCATGGGCGTAAGCGAAAGATGCCCTAACCATATTTTTTCAGAGTCTTTTTTAAAATTCTGAGATTCTTCACCTGCGGTTCAGAATGACACGCTGCTTTGCAGCTTATTCATAGGAACGACGGGGCATATGGCCTCAGTATTAAACTTAAAAGGAATGGTAATATATAATGAGAGTTCTTATAACAGGTGGAGGAACTGGAGGTCACATTAATCCAGCCTTGGCCGTAGCGCAAAAAGTAAGGCATGAAAATCCTTCTGATGCCATTTTATATGTAGGAAGCAAAAATAGCCTTGAAAGTGAGTTGGTTCCAAAAGAAGGATTTGAATTTAAGTTTGTCACTGCAAAATATCTAAAAAGGAAAATTACTTTTGAAAATATTAAGACACTATTTGCATCAGCAAAGGGTGTTATGGAATCATTTAAGATAATAAATGAATTTAAACCTGATATAGTGGTAGGGACGGGAGGCTATGTATGTGGTCCTGTAGTTTTAGCTGCCCATTTAAAAAAGATACCAACAATGATATTGGAGCAAAATGTTTTTCCCGGTATAACTAATAAACTATTAAGCAAAATTGTTGATACAATTGGAATTAGTTTTGAAGAAGCAAAAAAGTATTTCCCAGAAAACACACACCACAAACTTATAATGGTAGGAAACCCCGTTAGGAAGGATATTATTACAGCTGACAGGCGAAAGTCTAGAACCAAATATAATTTAAAACCTGAGGACCTTTTTATATATTCTTTTGGGGGAAGTGGTGGCCAAATCTCTTTAAATGAAGCAATAATCGACCTTATAAAAAATTATAATGGCAACAAAAATATAAAGTTATTACATGTAACAGGCAAGAAATTATATGAAGATTTCATGAAAGAATTAGAAAATAATAATATTAAACTGGAAAAGAATATTGAAATAAAAGATTATATGTATGAAGCGCCTGTAGCCCTTTCTGCATCAGATGTAGTAATAGGATCTGCCGGAGCCATAACAATTGCTGAAATTACAGCAATTGGTGTGCCTTCCATTTTAATTCCTAAAACATATACTGCAGAAAATCATCAGGAATACAATGCTCGTGCCTTAGAAAAAGAAGGAGCAGCCTTAGTATTGCTGGAAAAGGACTTGACAGGTAGTACTTTATTAAAGTCTATAGAAGAAGTAGTAGAAAATAAGAATGTTTTGAAAACAATGGCACTCAACTCAAAAAAACTAGGAAATTCAGATGTTGAAAACAAAATATACGCAGCAATGAAGAATCTCATTAATGAAGGAAAGTAACAAGTGAAAAGACTTTGCATAACATATAATATGAATTAGCTTGTTGCGGAGGGATAAAAATGGGAAGCTTTATTGTTGAAGGAAGAAACAGCCTTGAAGGAATTGTCGATATTGGGGGTTCAAAAAACGCTGCTCTTCCAATTTTAGCAAGCACTGTTATCACCGGAAGAGAATACATCATTGAAAATATACCAGATATTGAAGATGTAAAAGATATGTTTGAAATATTAACTACAATGGGATGCAGTGTCCAATTTGATAACGGTATTGCATTAATTGATACAAGAGGTTTAAATACTCATATAGTACCTGAAAAAATAGTTAGAAAAATTAGATCATCAATAATTTTAATGGGAGCTGTTCTTCAACGTACAGGTAAAGTTGAAGTAGCTTATCCCGGGGGCTGTGAAATAGGTCTTCGCCCCATTGATTTGCATTTAAAAGGACTTAAAAAACTTGGCGTTGATATAACAGAAAAAAATGGTTTATTGGTTGGCGCGGTTAATGAAGCACATGGTTGCGAAATTCACCTAGACTATCCAAGTGTCGGTGCAACTGAAAATATTATGCTTTTTGCAGTTGGAAATACGGGCAATACTTTAATTTATAATCCAGCTAGGGAACCTGAAATTGTTGACCTGCAGAATTTTTTGAACACATGTGGTTTTTCTGTAAGTGGTGCAGGTACTGGAACAATTATTATAGAAGGAAAAGAATTAGAGAATACAGATACTGTTGAATACAAGATTATGTCCGACCGTATTGAAGCAGGGACTTATTTGAGTGCAGCAGCATCGATGAAAAGCAAAATCTACATAAGAAACATAGAAAAATCTCATTTTAAGTCAATAACTTCATTATATGAGGATGCTGGATGTGAAATAAGAGAGACACACGGTACAATAGTTATTTCTAATGACAGAAGGATAAAAGCTATTGAGAAGATAACAACCCAGCCTTACCCGGGTTTTCCAACTGATATGCAGGCACAGGTTATGGCCTCCATGGCAGTGGCTGATGGAATATCTATAATCGAAGAAACAGTATTTGACAGTCGCTTTAAACATGTTCCAGAGCTGCAAAAAATGGGGGCAGTAATTACAACCATAGGAAGAGTTGCAGTTGTAGAGGGTGTCGATAGGCTTAACAGTGCAGAAGTTGAATCGAAGGATTTAAGGGGAGGAGCTGCCTTGGTGATAGCAGCAATGGGGGCAGAGGGAACTTCGAAAATAAATAATATTCACCATATAAAAAGAGGATATGAAAAGTTTTTATTTAAACTCCAGAATTTAGGGGTAATAATAACTGAGATGCCCTAACCCGATTTTATCGACCGCCAGGGAGAAGAAAATCGATGGTAGG
>CAZTML010000049.1:0-8450 GCA_964614935.1 uncultured Clostridia bacterium
ATTTAACCATTTACAACGTTTTCATAAGTTGCTATAATATAGGCAAATATGTAATAAAGGGGAGAGTTCTATGAAAAAAGTTTTATCATTTGTTTTACTTATGTCCTTGCTACTTACATTATTTCCTTTGACAGCATTTGCAGAAGGACCATTTACTCTTGAAACACCGACAAATTTGACAGCTGAACTGAAATATGACCAGGATGGAGTTCCATATTTTGAAATTGACCTTAATATACCTCAAAGTGTTATTAATATTAACAATAATTTGTTGGAAGATCACTTATATTATCCGGGGTATTCAACAACACCAGTTGAGATTGATTTTGAATACAAATACGCCAACTATGACTGGAACGAAGGTCCAACCATATATTGGTATACATCTGCTTATGTAGAAGACTTCGATGTATATGAATACAGACCCTTTGATGAAGGTGACTGGGATATAACCGACATTAAAGCAGAAACATACCATTTCAGGGCACGTCTTTTTGCCATGTGGGGACCTGAAGATGGCTGGGTTGACCAGTATGTTTATTCAAATTACACAAACACAGCTACAGTTGGGAATCCTGCATATTATGAAAATGCAAGCCAGTGGGCTGTAACAGAACTTGATAAGGCCAAAGAAGCAGGTCTTATACCCGAAATATTAATGGGAAAAGATATGACTAAGCAAATTACCCGTGAAGAGTTTGCAGAACTTGCAGTTGTTCTATATGAAAAAACTTTAAACAAGACAGCTGAAGCCGATTCTGCAAATCCATTTACAGACACGACCAATCCTCAAATACTTAAAGCATTTAAAATAGGAATAACTCAGGGGACATCTGCAACTACATTTACACCAAACGCCTTAATAACTCGCGAGCAATGTGCAGCCATGTTATTTAGGACAATCAAGGCAATTAAACCGGATGGAGACTATAGTATTGATGGTGTTAAAGATTTTCCTGACCAGAAAGATATATCTGGATATGCAGTAGAGCCTACTAAATATATGTCTAAAATAGGTATTATAAAGGGTGATGATTCCGGAAGATTTATGCCAAAGGCAAATCCATCAGTATCTCAGGCAGCAAGCTACGGCATGGCTACAAGGGAAGCTGCAATTCTTATGTCGATAAGAACATATGAAGCAATAAAATAACTTACATACACTGAGGGGACGGACCTTAAAATGACACAATACGAAAGATAAAACTGATGGTAAACCAGACCCAAAAATGGAATTTTAGTGTCCGTCTCTGGAATTTGACTTAATAATATGCAAATGATTCTGTATTATTCAGATTCATTTGCATTTAGGCAAAGGTATATTAATTAAATATATCATTTAAATCTATCACCAAATCGTCAAAGAAGGAAGATATTAATTTATCTGGTTTAGAAAAATCAGCATTTGTTTTGATTTCAAAATTATATATAGTGATAATTTCTTTCTCTGGATTAACAATCCAATACTCTTTAACGCCAAGTAACTCATATTTAATAAGCTTAGTAAAGGTATCGGTATATCGGCTGCTTGGGCTCAAGATTTCTATTACAATTTCAGGAGCTTTTTTATATCTTTGAAAATCTGTATTTTCCAACCCGCAAATAACTGAAATATCTGGAATTAAAACATTATCTTTATATTCCAATTCAATTTCCGTAAATACTTTACATGGCTTACTTTTTAAAAGGCTTCGTAGTTCATAATGTAAATTACTCATTATATTTTGATGCTTAGCACTGGGTCTGGGAGACATATAAACAATACCGTCTATTAGTTCATAGTTATTTTCGTCTTTGGTTTCCATCTTATTAAAATCAGATATTGAAAACTTTTTTAAAGAATAATTTTCCATTCTATGGCCTCCTTAACTAATATTTTCAATGATAGTATATCAATATTATAGAATATATACAACTTAAAATTTCAATCCATAAATTCAAAAATATTTAGAGAATAAAACAAAGGCTTTTTAGGCAAAACATTTTTCCTATAAGTATGTATTGAAAAAATTTGAAGTGTGATATATAATCTAACAATATTCAGAATTTTGTATACTTACATGAAATAGATTTCATGTACAAATTGACATAAGAGGTGAAAAATTGCACGAAAAAACAAAAGCGCTAAAAGCGGCATTTCCGCATACAATTCCTGTATTTACAGGTTTTTTATTTTTAAGTATCGCCTATGGTATATTAATGACCAGCAAGGGTTATGGGTTTGGCTGGTCAATTTTATTTAGCGCTGTAGTATTTGCAGGCTCAGCCCAATATGTTGCTATTACCTTTCTTACATCAGTATTTAATCCTGTCTATGCCTTGATGATGTCATTGATGGTAAATGCAAGGCATTTGTTCTATGGTATTTCCATGATAGACAAGTATAAGGATGCAGGTAAACTTAAACCATTTTTAATATATGGCTTATGTGATGAAACATTCTCAATAGTGTGTTTCGCAGAACCTCCGGAGGGAGTAGACAAAAACTGGTTTATGTTTTTCATAACTCTACTTAATTATTCGTATTGGGTTATAGGGTCCGGAATCGGAGGCTTGCTAGGCTCCATTATAACATTCAATACAAAAGGACTCGATTTTGTCTTAACTGCATTATTTGTTGTAATATTCATAGGCCAGTGGAAATCCCAAAAAGACCACAAACCTGCAATAACTGGTGTAATAAGTTCGGTGATATGCCTGATTATTTTTGGACCCACCAACTTCATTATACCTTCAATGATTGCAATAATATTTGTATTGACAATGCTTAGAAAGACATATGGGGAAGAAAATGCAGCTGAGGAGGAAGGAAAATGACACTGACAGCAACTCAAACATTTTTTATTTGCATAATGTTTGCAATTGGAGCCATGATAACAAGATTTTTGCCCTTTGTATTATTCAAAGGCAATAAAGCAAATAATTCATACATCAATTATCTTGGACAAGTTTTACCCTATGCTGCCATAGGACTCTTGGTAGTATACTGCCTGAAAGATATTAATTTTACAGTGGCTTCCCATGGAATTCCAGAAGCAATAGCAATTCTTTGTATTGGTGTCCTTCACTATTGGAAAGAAAATACCCTCATAAGTATAGGACTAGGAACTATAGTATACATGGTGCTAGTTCAAATGGTTTTTATTTAGGGAGTAAAGGCAATTTCTATAATTCTATTCTTTTGAAAATGAGAATTTTATGATAGAATTATATTAAAATTGACCAACTGGAGGATAAGTTTGGGGGACGAACAAAAAATTATTAACTTGTATAATGAGATTAAAAATATATACAACATTATTGAAAATACTGAAATTGATTTAGAAACTAAAAGAACAGTCGATAAAAAATATAAAAAAATAAATGAAATTTATACAGATTTTATGGACAACTATTTAGATTTCAAAGAAATAAGCAACAATTTGTATGACGGCATTTATATATCCAATGGCCAGGGTGTAACAATATTTGTTAACGATGCTTACGTTAGGAATACGGGAATTAAAAGGGAAAAACTAATAGGAAGAACCGTTAAAGAAATTACAGAAGAAGGACTTTATAAAGGTGCTGTAACCATGGAGGTAATAGCCAGAAGAGAGCCGGTCAATTCCTTGGGAAAAATCTTGGGAAATAATAAAGATGTGCTTGTATCAGGCACTCCTATATTTGATGATGATGGAAATATAAAATTAGTTGTTATAAATAACAGAGACATAAGTAATTTAAAAGAATTAGAAACAATAAATGCAAAGCTTAACAAGGACAAGAGAAGAGCAGATGAAGAAATTTATTATTTAAGAAAGCAGCAAATTTCGAAACATTTTACTCTTGATAATCAAATGAATGAAACTATGGAGCTTATTAATACCATAGCTCCTACAGATGTAACCGTTTTAATAACAGGTGAATCAGGAACTGGTAAAGAGGTTGTGGCTGATGAAATATATAGTAGAAGCTTGAGAAAAAACAAACCTTTTATAAAAGTAAACTGTGCTGCAATTCCAGGAGAACTTTTGGAATCTGAGCTTTTTGGATATGAGGGGGGAGCTTTTACAGATGCAAGGAAATCAGGTAAAATCGGCTTGTTTGAGCTAGCCAATGGAGGAACCATCCTTCTTGATGAAATAGGAGAAATGCAATTAAGTATCCAATCTAAGCTTTTAAGAGTCTTACAAACAAAAGAAATTAGAAGGATTGGTGGAAGTAAGCCAATTATGTTAGATATAAGGGTGATAGCTTCAACCAACAGAGATTTGCAGGAAGAAATTAAGAAAGGCACATTTAGAGAGGATTTATACTATAGACTTAATGTTGTGCCGATTAATATAAAGCCATTAAGAGAAAGAAAAGAAATGATTCCTGACCTGACTACAGAATTCCTTAACAAATTTAATAAAAAATATGGCAAGGATGCTATTATACAAAATGAGGCAATATACTTGCTAACAGAGTATGAATGGCCAGGGAATATAAGGGAATTAGAAAACTTAATTGAGAGAATGGTTGTTATTAATAATGATGGCATAATTAAATATAACAGTATAGCTTCATCATTAGAGCTTGAAGATAACAGTGAAATAGAATTAGATAGCAGAACGTTAAAAAACATAGTAGAAAGTTTAGAAAAAGATGTAATAACAAAGTCCATAAAAAAACACGGTTCTGTTAACAAAGCAGCGGCAGCATTAGGACTAAGCCAACCAGCCTTATGGAAAAAATGCAAGAAACTTAATATTGAATAACAACAATTTGTCAATTACTATTCATATCAGGGGCATAGCCCAAATAATTCTGAGATTAGGCGAAATTTTCAAAATCGGGTTATAACTTTAGCTATACGCGTATAGCTAAAGTTATAACCCGATTATTGTTTAGAGAAATGATGATCTTCTTTAAAATTTCAACAAAAACAAACTATTATACTTTAGATATCTATTTAATACATATAACTTAAGTTATAACATGGTGTTCCAGTAAAATATTAATTAATAAATATAGTTTAATAAATCGTTGAAATTTAGCTAAAGGTTAACAATTATATTCTTTAAAAATGTTGGCACAGTCTTTGCTATATTATAGGTGTACTTATTTATATAATGTAAAATTAATTGGAGGTAGAATGTGAAAACAATAATTACGGTCGCTCCTACTGGTGCATGGCCAACGAAAGAAAACAACCCAAATGTTCCTTTAACACCAAAAGAAATAGCAGAAGATGTTTATGAGTGCTATAAAGCAGGAGCTGCTGTTGCACATCTTCATATGAGAGATGATGAAGGTAAAGGAACAATGAGCAAGGACAGGTTTGAGGAAACAGTAACTTTAATAAGGGAAAAATGCGATATAGTTCTTAACCTTACAACATCAGGTGACTTGAATGCAACAGATGAAACAAGGCAGGCTCATTTAGAATTACTTAGACCTGAAATGGCTTCTTATGATTGTGGTTCAATGAACTGGATGCACAGCGGCTTATTCTTAAATCATCCTAAATTTTTAGAAGAACTAGGTAATAATATGAAAAAATGGGGCATTAAACCTGAAGTAGAAGTTTTCGATCCAGGTATGATTGGTAATGCTGCTTATTACATAAAAAAGGGTGTATTAGATAAACCTGTTCATTTCCAATTCTGTATGGGTGTAGCAAATGGAATTTCAGGAACTATGAAAGATCTTCTTTATATGAAGGAAACTTTAGATAGACTAGCACCTGGTTCTACATGGGGGTGTTTTGGTGTTGGTAAATATGCTATGGAAATGCTATATGCTACTGTTGCTTTAGGGGGACATGTTCGTGTAGGTATGGAAGATAATGTTATGTATGGAAGAAATGAATTGGCGAAAAGCAACCGTCAGTTCGTAGAACGAGCAAGACGTGTAATCGAGGAATATGGCAATGAAGTAGCAACTCCGAATGAAGCTCGAGAAATTCTCGGTTTAAACAAATAAAAAAGACATAATAGATATATTAAAGAGGAGATAAATCAAATGAAAATACAAAATATTTTAATTTGTGGTGCTGGCTTGATGGGCAAAAATATTGCCTATGTAATGGCAAGCAATCCTGAATATGAGATTACACTTTATGATACAAAAGACCAGGATCCAAGAGAAGGTATAAGAAAAAGTACAAAGGAATTGGTGGAAAAAGGAATAACTTCTTCAGAAGAGTTAGAAGAACGTTTAAAAAGAGTTAGTTTTACCAAAGACCTTGAACATCCAGCAGTAAAAAATGCACATATTGTTATTGAGGCTGTATTTGAAAATATGGATGTTAAACGAGAAATTTTCAAAAAATTAGAAGAACGCTGCTCAAAAGAAGCAATTTTCTGTACCAACTCATCTGTTATGAGTCCATCAGAAATTTCAAGAGACTTGAAACATAGAGACCGTTTTGTAGGAACTCATTTCTGGAATCCGGCACATTTAATACCACTTGTAGAGGTAATAAAGTCTGATGCAACTAGAGATGATGTAGCTCAAACAATGATGGAAATATTTGAATCAGTTGGTAAAAAGCCTGTACTATGTAAAAAGGATGTTCCTGGATTTATTGCTAACAGAATGCAACATGCACTTTGGAGAGAAGCTGTTTATATAGTTGAACAAGGTATAGCAGACGCTAAAACAGTTGATGATTCTGTAAAATATTCCTTTGGCTTAAGATTACCTCAATTAGCTCCTTTAGAGAATGCTGACATGGTTGGAGTAGATTTAACTCATGCTATCCATAGTACTGTATTAAGTGATTTATGTGATAGCCATGAACCTTCTCCATATTTAGACGAATTGAAATCTGAAGGAAAACTAGGTTTTAAGACAGGTGAAGGATTTATGAAGTGGACTAAAGAAGAACAAGAAAAGGTTTCATCTGATTTAAATAAATATTTGATAAAAATGCTATACGATAAATAATAAAGTAATATTGTTTCGTCAAGCAATAATTATATGCAAAGTTGGTGTGAGTTAGATGACCCATTAAAATTTACACCAACATTGTTAAAAAAAATAGAAAAGAGGTATAAAAGATTATGAGTATCATTGGAATTTTAATTGGTGTTATATTATTAATTGTTTTAGCACTACGTGGTTGGAATGTTATTGTTGCCTCGCTTTTAGCCAGTTTAGTAGTAATTGTATTTTCTGGTGCCCCTTTATATGAAACTTTTTATCAAGCCTATATGGTAGGATTTAGTAACTGGGCAGGTAGATTTTTCTTAATGTTAGCAGGAGGGGCTGTATTTGCTAAAGTTATGGAAGTATCTGGTGCAGCTCAATCTATCTCCAATGCAATCATGAAGATAACAGGAGAAAAAAACCTTCTGGTATTATTCTTTGGCTTGTGGCTTGTTGCTACAGTATTGGTATACGGTGGTATAAGTACTTGGGTTATTGTTTATGTGATGATGCCAATAATGTATCCAATATTCAAGAAACTAGACTTACCATGGACTACAGCTTTAACGGTATTTGTATTGGCAGCAAATGCCATTCCAAACAATTTACCTGGAGCAGTAACAATTTATAATATCATGCCTATGCAGTACCTAGGCACGTCTTCTACAGCAGGATGGATAATTTCGCTTTTTGCTTCATCATTTCACCTTGTAGCGGGTTTTGCCTATATTTTCTGGGATTTAAAGAGGCAGCAAAAACGAGGAATTGGGTTCATACAGCCTGCACTTCTTAAAGTAGAACAAGTAGACGATACGAATTTACCGAATCCTTTTATAGCAATTGCACCAATTGTAATTACTCTTGTAGCTTTAAATGTATTTGACCTTGACGTTTTCTTTTCATTATCATTGGGCATTATTTCATGTATTGCACTAATGTATAAACAAATTCCAAATGTTGTAGGTGCAATGAGTGAAGGAGCTGCAAATGCTGGTTTACCTGTAATCGCAACATGTGCGGTTGTTGGATTTGGTTCAGTAGTTGCATCTGT
Organism: uncultured Clostridia bacterium; assembly: GCA_964614935.1. Taxonomy (GTDB): domain Bacteria; phylum Bacillota; class Clostridia; order Tissierellales; family Sedimentibacteraceae; genus Sedimentibacter. The sequence continues at coordinate 7,949 of CAZTML010000049.1, forward strand.
CGAAGGGTTTGACACAATAGTAAACGCAATAATAAACAACACTCCGGGATCTCCATATGTTTCGTGGTCAATAGGTGTAACTTCTTTAGCTGGAATTACAGCTTCAGCATCTGGAGGGCTTGGAATTGCCATGGAATCTTTATTGCCTAAATATATGGGCATGGGCTTAAATCCAGAAGCCCTACACCGTTTAGCAAGTATTGCTACATGCGGACTTGATACACTACCACACAATGGTGCTATTGTAACGATATTGTCTATCTTTGGACTTACACATAAAGAAGGATACAAACATTTCTTTGTTTTATCATTAGTAATATCATTAGCATCACTCATACCAGGATTGCTTGCTGTAGGTTTATTCTACTAATAACAAATCATGTTTCTAGCAGAAATTGATTCAAAAATGTTTGAAAGCAATAATAATTACCGATAACATCCATGAAATCGCAAAAAACTGTCCTAAGATTAGGGCAGTTTTTGCTTGTAAAGAAATATAATA
>CAZTML010000049.1:8550-10942 GCA_964614935.1 uncultured Clostridia bacterium
GGAGAGCCCCTTTATTCGATTTTGATGGTAGTATCATCCTTGTCCGGGTATCTCCATGGGTTATGGATTGAAAAACTCAGAAAGAGCAGATATGCGAAATTACCGCTTATCTGCTCAATTGTTTTCAGCATAGGCATTTTAATGTACTTTAAGTATGCAGACTTTTTAATTGAAAATGTAAATTGGATATTTAATTTAGATATAAGTCCTCTAAAAGTTGTGCTCCCCATCGGGATTAGCTTTTATAATTTTCAGATTTTATCTTATACAATAGACGTTTATACAGGTAATGCTAAAGTTCAAAGAAATTTCTTTAACTTTGCTGCCTATGTATCTTTGTTTCCTCAGCTAATTGCAGGACCGATAGTAAGATATACCACAATTGAACAAGAATTGTCGCATCGAGAGCATAATATAGAGAATTTTTCTTATGGGGTTAATCGTTTTATTGTGGGATTATCTAAGAAGGTTCTTATTGCAAATATTTTGGGTGAATTAGGGAAAGTTTTTTATACACTGCAGGAAACTACGATTTTGTTTTATTGGATTAGAGCTCTAGCATTCATGCTGCAAATATATTATGACTTTTCAGGTTACAGTGATATGGCTATAGGATTAGGGCGTATATTTGGTTTTCAATTTCTTGAAAATTTTAATTACCCCTACATTTCTAAAAGCATTACTGAATTTTGGAGAAGGTGGCACATATCCCTCAGTACATGGTTTAGGGACTATGTGTATATACCCATGGGAGGAAGTCGCGTCACTACCATCAAGTGGATTAGAAATATCATTGTAGTTTGGTTTTTAACAGGATTTTGGCATGGTGCTAATTGGAACTTTGTAATTTGGGGATTGTATTTTGCAGTTTTCTTAAGTTTAGAAAAGTTTTTTATTAATAAACTTTTAAAAAAATTACCATCATTTGTAGGACATATATACACTTTGTTTTTTATAACAATTAGCTTTGTAATTTTTAATACATATAGCATGACGGAGTGTTTCGAATATATAAAAGGAATGTTTGGCATGTTGAGCATACCATTCTCAAATGCAGAAACAAATTATTATATTGGCAGTTATGGATTAGTTCTTATTATTGCAGCCTTTGGGGCAACTCCATTAACTGTAAAAACGATAAATAAAATAAAATCCAGTAAAAAGGGCGAATATATTATAAATATTTTAGAACCTATTGTTTTAATTTCATTGCTTTTATTAATTACTGGTTATTTAATTGATGGCTCATTTAATCCCTTCTTGTATTTTAGGTTTTAGTAGTGAGGTTTATATGAAAAGTAATATAAAAAATATGGCAGTGTCCATTGCATTTATTATAATAATTTTTGGCTTTATGTTTGCTAATATTTTAATACCTGATAAAGACTTTTCTACAAGCGAAAGGAGGAAGCTTATTATACTGCCTGCTTTTTCAGTGGATAAATTATTAGAAGGAAAATTGGTCGATGAATATGAAAAATACATGTTAGACCAATTTGTATTGCGTGACGAATTCAGAGGGCTAAAAGCAATGAGTAAATATTATTTATTTAATCAAAAAGATAATAATAATGTTTATATCGTTAATGGAATAATCGAGAAAATGGAGTATATATTAAATGAAAAATCAGTACTAAATGCTGCAAATAAATTTAATGAAATATATGAAAAGTATCTCCAAGGTAAAAATGTCAATTATGCGGTAATCCCAGATAAAAATTATTTTATAGGATCACAAAATGGTTATTTGACAATGGATTATGAAAGATTGACGGAAATTATGATGGAAAATACCCAAAATATGAACTATATCGATTTGTTTGAATTGTTAACTATAGATGACTATTACAAGACGGATATTCATTGGAGACAAGAAAAAATCAAAAAAATTGCGGAGTTATTATTAAATGAATTAGGGAATGATATAGAAATTTCTCATGACTATGTTGAGCATAAACTTAATCCTTTTTATGGTTCTTATTATGGTCAAGCAGCACTTAAATTAAAGCCTGACACTTTGATATATTTATTAAATAAAACTATTGAAGAAGCTAAGGTTTTTGATTATGAAAAAAATGAGTTCGGCAATGTGTATAAGCCGGATTTATTTACAGGGATGGACCCATATGATGTTTTTTTATCCGGTGCAAAACCTTTAATTACCATTTATAATGAAAAGAGCAAAAACCATAAGGAACTATTATTATTTCGTGATTCCTTTGGAAGCAGCATAGCTCCTTTAATGCTTGAGGGATATTCTAAAATTACTTTAATTGATTTAAGATATATAGCAACAGATTTATTAAAAGACTATATAGACTTTTCGCAGGAACAAGATGTATTGTTTTTGTATAACACACAAATTTTGAACAATAGCTTAATGCTAAAATAG
>CAZTML010000050.1:0-10910 GCA_964614935.1 uncultured Clostridia bacterium
TTTAATTATATTTTTAACCGGTCTCAATACTTTCCATATATCAGCTACAATTATTGCTTCTTCATCAGTCTTTTCATTTGCATTAGCATTGAAAAAGTCAGGAAGCTTAAGCCATACATTAGAGCTTAAATATATACATATAAGTACCATGACCAAAAGTATTATATTTTTAATTCTAGTTTTAAACATAAGAGTCCTCTTTACTCAGGAATTGTAATTATCATTTCAGTTCCTTCGTCTATTCCACTGATGGCTGCTATAGAACAGTCGTGAGCTTCTGCAATCTGCTTGGCTATTGAAAGACCAAGGCCTGTTCCTCCCAATCCCCTAGCTCTAGCCTTATCAACACGATAAAATCTTTCAAAAATTCTCTCCTGGTCCTCTTTTGGTATGCCCTGGCCGTCATCTTTAATAGAAATTACTATATTATTGTTATGTCTTTTTGCATTGATCCACATATTGCCCTTTTCTTGAGTATACTTAACTGCATTTCCAGTAATGTTTAATAATATTTGTTCGAATCCATCTCTATCGAACATTATGTTAAATTCATCAGGAACATTCAAATGGACGCTGATGTTTTTATCCCTTATTTGAATTTGTAGTTTCTTTATAACTAAATCAACCATTTGGCTCAAGTTGATTTCTTCCTTATGAAATTTAGTCTGTTCATAGTCCATTCTTGAAAGCCTAAGTAAGTCTGTAACCAATCTTGACATCCGGTCACTTTCAGAATTTATTACATTTAAAAATTCTTCTGCAAGCTCTTTTTCTTCCAAGGCACCATCTAAAAGGGTTTCTGCATAACTTTTGATGGTTGTAATTGGGGTTTTCAATTCATGGGATACATTTGCTACGAATTCTTTTTGGAGCTTATCAATTCTATGCTGTTCTGTAATATTTTTAAAGACAAGAATTACGCCTCCAATTTCATTTCTGTTATTTCTGAAAGGCGCGTAATCTATATCGTAAGTTTCTCCATTTTTCTCTACCATATCTCTGCCATGATAATCCTTGGACTTTATATAATCCATTGATATGGTGTCTTTAAGATTTACTATGGCGTCATCAAATTTCTCATCCGTATTTCTAAGTGATAAAATGTTTTTTGCAACAGGATTCGCATGTATTATACTTCCTTGTAAGTCAACAGTTAAAACACCATCCGCCATGTAGGTGAAGGTTGTTTCCATCTTACTTTTTTCCTGTTGAAGACTGGACATTGACTTTTTCAATTGATCAATAAGGTAGTTAAACATATTACCAAGTTGACCTATTTCATCATCTGATTTTACTGTTACCTTCTGGTCAAAATCACCTAGGGACATTTGTTTAGCTTTTACAGTAAGGTCTTTGATAGGTCCTGTAATGCTTGTTGACAGTATCAGGCCTAAAAATATGGTCAAGGTTAAGGCAATAATGGTAGCCTGAGTCATTATTTGTTTTGATTCATCTACCGTATCATAAATATAATCAATATTGTTGATTAAGTAAATATATCCTTTTATATTTCCGTCTGTTTGGACCGGAAAAGACATGTGGTAGGCTCTTCTATTATGCTGATCCTCAAATTGGTCTTCTGGCTCAATATGATATAAAGAGCCATCCATGGATTTTGCCAGTATATAATTGTTTAATGTATTGTTGTTGTAAGCACTTACTCCAATCGCTTCATCAACAGAACCTGCAATTATAGTTTTGCTTTCATCATTTAGTATTACATATATATTTTCATTATATCCAACTTGCACACTATTCATAGTGTTTCGAATTTCTTCAATATTTTCATCCCATACACTTGAACTCAAAGATTCATAGGAAGCAACAATTGAACGGATTCTAGCTTCCATGTTTTTCGTATTCATGGAAAGCTGAATATCTTCAAGCTGGTTTACTATATATATTCCAACTATGGACATAGCCAGAAATACCAACAAAAAATAAATTAAAATAAATCTCCATCGTATGCTTTTAAACATATTGTCTCCTAGTAAGATACTTTTCCCTTTGGACACGCAGTCTCATTCACCAAAATATCTGCTCTCTACGTTCGCACATTTTGGGAATTCGTTGCGTATGACCTACCATCAATTTCTTTCTCCCTACGGTCGAAGAAATTGGGTTAGGGCATCATTTACTCTTAAAATAATATCCTGTTCCTCGTTTTGTGATTATATATTTATCATCATCTGTTTCTATTTTTTCTCTTAGTCTTCTTACTGTTACATCAACTGTTCGCAAATCACCAAATTCATATCCCCACACTTCTTTGAGAAGGTGCTCCCTGTTAAATACTCTATCTGAATTTTGGAACAAATATTTCAAAAGATCAAATTCCCTGTTGGTAAGGTCAATTATTTCTCCATCCTTACTAACCTCAAATGTATTCATATCTATTGTAAGGTTCCCGGCAGTGATTATTTTTGCTTTCATTTCTTCGTCAACTCGGGATAGTTTTACCCTTCTAAGGTTAGCTCTTACTCTTGCTATTAATTCTTTGTTACTGAAGGGTTTAGTTATATAATCATCAGCCCCTAATTCAAGGCCTGTAATCTTATCATTTTCTTCTTCTTTTGCTGTAAGCATAATTACAGGCATCATATATTCCATACGTATTTCCTTCAAGACATCAAAGCCATTTTTCTTAGGAAGCATTATATCTAGAATTACTAATTCCGGTTCAAATTTGTGTACTGACTTTATAGCCTCATCTCCGTCATAGGCGGTCTGCACTTCAAAACCTTCCTTTTGAAGATTGTATTTAATTATTTCAGCTATAGGTCTTTCATCATCTACTACTAATATCTTAGGCATTCTTTCACCCCTTGTTACTATTCTTGTAAATTTCTAATTCATTAAATATTATATCATGTTTTTCAAAAATGAACACCATCTTTGTTTAAAAGCATAAATTAATTTAGGTAGGTGAATAAAATGAACAATAATATAGATTTGAATAAAGTATGTCCTGTTATAAAGGGGCGACTTTCAACAAGCAGCAATAATTTAATACCTGTTATAATAAGTTATAAATCTGATAAGAAATTAAAGGAAGGTCAAATCAGCTCATTATCAAAAAAATTAAAGCATTCCCTTCCTATTATAAACGGTTGTGCCTGTGAAATGAGTACAGAATCAATCCTCAAACTAACCGCAGATCCTGATGTAGAATTCATATCTTATGACTCAAAAGTTTTTGCAGTAATGGATGTGGCAAGAAAAACAATTGGAGCAGATTATTCCTTAAATACAAAATATACTGGGAAAAATGTAACAGTTGCAATAATTGATACAGGTATTTCTCCCCATGCAGATTTAATATATCCTACAAATAGAATTGTAGGATTCAAGGATTATGTTAACAATCAATCAAAATTTTACGATGATAATGGTCATGGAACTCATTGCGCAGGTATACTGGCTGGAAATGGTTACTCGTCCAAGGGCAAGTATAAAGGAATAGCGCCTGAAGCAAATATATTGGCAATCAAAGTTCTTGATGAAAGTGGAAACGGAAATACTTCTGATATTCTTTCCACAATTCAATGGATTATAGATAATAAGGAGGTTTATAAAACTAGAATAATTAATTTCTCTCTAGGTGCTATTGCCCAATATAAGGAAAGAAGAGACCCTCTTGTCAAAGCTGCAAATAAAGCAATTGAAAATGATCTCATAGTTGTAGCGGCTGTTGGAAACAGTGGACCTATGCGGAATACTATACTATCACCGGCAACTAGTAGGTATGTCATATCAGTAGGATCTGTGGATGATAGAAATGAATCCTATGCGCATTATGAAACAATTGCGGAATTTTCCAGTAGGGGTCCAACCTTAGATAGAGTTCGAAAGCCAGATTTACTAGCGCCAGGAGTAGATATAATGTCCTTATCTCACAGAAATTTAGGAAACTACACAAGTTTAAGTGGAACGTCTATGTCTGCACCTATGATATCAGGAGCTGCAGCCCTGCTTTTAAATGAAAACCCAAACTATAATCACTTTGATATAAAAAGAATACTTCTTAATGGCTGCTCAAGAATTAAGGCATCTTCCCATGACCAAGGAGCAGGTCTATTAGATATAAGTAGTATATTTTCCTAGTTATTAAATAGGGACTGTAATGTTACAAATCTGAATTTGTAACATTACAATCCCATATATTATGATAATATTGTACCTTTTCCTATAGCTTGGGCCTTTTTTAGTAATTCCTCGGCCTTTTCAATGAACTTTTCCAAGCTTTCACCCCTGTATTCTACAACAGCTCCACTTACACTAATGTTATTGTTTCTAACATTATAGGAGTTGAGATCCATTTTTATTCTTTCAATAATTATTTTTGCAAGATCAAGTTCTACATTATTCAATATCACAATAAATTGATCATTGCCATATCTTCCTACAACGTCAATTTTCCTTGCAGATATACTTAGCATACGTGCCAAATCTTGCAAAGCCATATCCCCGATATCCATGCCGTACTTAAGATTAAATTCTTTAAAATCATCAATATCTAATAATAATAAGCAAAATTGTGTTCCTTCTTCTTTATGACTTAGTATAGAGTTCTTTATACAGTCAGCCATAAATTGGAAATTATATAAATTTGTAAGAGGCTCTATGCTTGCTCTTGATTTGATTTCACCTTCTAAATGCTGAATTTGTCTGTCTTTTGTAAGAATTAATCTTCTAATTTCTCTTTTATGTGTTATATCTTGTATTGTCATATAAAAAGTGTCATTATCAAATCCAAAGACATTAAATTTAACAAATTTCTCAAAGGCATTTACGTACTGCTCAATAGCTGTGTGGTCGCTGGTCATTGCTGCTTCGCACAATATTTTTGGCCAGTCAAAGATTGAATCTCTAAGGTTAGGAAAAATCTCGGTCATTTTGTTATCAATTAATTGGTCAAGTGTTCTATTTGTAATATGTTCCAATTGTTTATTTGCATAAATAGCTACTATGTCGAATTTTCCATTTTTGTAAACAAGCCTACATTGAACAAATGCATCAGATATGTATTCTGCAAATTCCCTCACTTTCTTTCCCCCTTTTTAATCCATTTCAAAATTTGTTTTTAATAGTTTATTGACTACCCTTTTCACAATTTCATATTCGAATCCTTTTCTTAAAAGATAATTCGACAACTTCGCTATTTTTTTCCGGGTATCTCCTTCTTTCATGGTCAGAAGTTTTTTTTCACCCAATATTAATGCTCTTTCTTCTTCACCTTCAGCTGAAATACAGCTAATTTTTTCATCTATTATCCTTTTGTCAACACCTTTGTAGTACAATGCTTCCTTTATTTTTCGCACACCATGTTTAGAGATATTGATTTTATCGTTTATAAACATCTCACAATATCTTTCATCATCTAAATATTTTTTTTCTTTAAGAGTATTTATGGCATTATCAATTAAGAGCGGATCAAAACCCTTGTCTAGCATTTTAAGTCTCACTTCATGTTCGCTTTTAGCACTTCTTGACAATAGGGAAATTCCGTAGTTATAAACACTTATTTTTTCCTCCGATTTCAATATATCTGCTATCAAGTCATCACTTAAGTCCATGTTCTTTTTAAGTGAATACTTGATTAATATATTTACATCCACAGGAAATGCATATTCATCATTTATGTATATATTGAATCTTTCTTTGCTTCTTTTTTGGTATTCAATTTTTGTAATCTTTTTCATAAGAACCTCGTATATTTATCAACTTCATATTAGCATACTTGTCGAATAATATCAATATAAACGTAAAAATGCCATTCTAAACCCTAGGTTCAGAATGACAAATATATGTTGAAAATATCTTAAATATCCGATTTTTTATTAGTAAATCTGTGTAATAAGTTTACAGATATATATATTACTATAATTACTAAAAATATTGCTAGCATTCCCATTCCCATGAGTTTTAGTGATGCTACTACATTTGCGTTCATTTCAACCTCCTATAATAAAATCGGAACTAAGCCGATTATTACTCCACCCGCTATAACAGATGCAATTTGCCCCGCCACATTTGCTCCTACTGCATGCATGAGCAAGTGGTTTTGTGGGTCTTCTTCAAGCCCCATTTTCTGTATAACCCTTGCAGACATAGGGAATGCTGAAATTCCTGCTCCACCAACCATTGGGTTTATTTTTTCCTTTAAGAAAATATTTAAGAACTTTGCAAACAATACTCCCGCCATTGTATCAAATATAAATGCCAAAAGTCCCAATACCATTATTTTAACTGTATCAAGAGATACAAAGATATCTGCCTTCATACTTGCTGATATTGTAAGTCCTAATAATAATGTTATTAAATTTACTAAGCTGTCTTGTGCTGTTTCTGATAGCGATCGAAGTACTCCACATTCTCTTATTAAGTTACCAAACATCAAAAATCCTACTAGGGATACAGATGCCGGTGCCACAAGTCCTGCTATTATGGTTACTATTATTGGGAACAACAATCTTGTCATTCTTGAAACGCTTTTAGGATTGTAGCTCATCTTAATTCTTCTATCATTTTTGGTCGTTACTAATTTTATTGCAAGAGGTTGGATGATAGGTACCAAGGCCATGTATGAATATGCCGCAACTGCTATAGGTCCTATGTAGTTGCTTTTCAGTACCTGGGATACTAATATTGAAGTTGGACCATCAGCTGCCCCTATTATTCCGAATGATGCAGCATCTGCTAGACCGTATCCCATCATTGAAGCAACCGTAATTGTTGCAAATATACCGAATTGTGCTGCTGCACCAAACAAGAGCAACCTAGGGTTGGATAATAAGGGACCAAAATCAATCATTGCTCCGATACCTATGAAGAGTAAAAGTGGCATCGCTTCTGAAGCATTGATTCCAATATCAAAAAGCCAATCAATAATTCCCTGTACAGGTCCTATTCCTTCCAGTGTTTGATTCAAAACACCTGACATAGGTATGTTTACAAGTATTGCTCCAAAACCCATTGGCAACAACAAGGAAGGCTCCAATTCCTTGGCAATTGCCAAGTAAATAAGTAACCCGCCGATAATCCACATAACAACTTGTTTCCAAGTTATTGCTAAAATTCCTTCAACTAAAAATTCCATTGTCTCTCCTTCTTATCTGTTGTTAATTATTTTTATTTAAATTAATACTAAATCAATTACAACTATAATCGTCGTTCTAAGCGTAAGCGAAGAACCTTACTTCAGAATGGGATGTTTTACTTACTTTTTTCTGCTTTTTTTGGTCTTTTCTCAGTACTTTCAAATCTTACATTAGAGTTTGAACTTATTCTACCTTCTTTTATAATTTCTGCAACATATTTTTTAATGTCCACTATAAAATCTTTAGACGAAGCTTCCTTTTTTGCAATTTTACTCAAGGTACTTTCCCATTCTCCAGTTAAATCAGGTTTTTTCAGCTGTTCATGAACTATTTCAATTAATTGCATTCCATTATGTGTAGGAACCAAGTTTTTCTTGTTTCTTTTTACGTAACCAACTGATATTAACTTTTCAATTATCCCCGCTCTAGTTGCAGGAGTTCCTAAGCCAATGGATTTCATTTCTTCTCTTAACTTCTCATCTTCAATCTGTCTTCCGGCCGTTTCCATTGCTGTAAGAAGGGTTGCTTCGGTATAAGGTTTGGGAGGACTTGTTTTCTTTGTTACAAGCTTTACTTCCTTAGGTTTTATCTTATCTCCATCATTTAAATTTATTGTTATTTCCTTATCTTCGCCCTCTTTTATTTCTTTGCCCAGCATTATATCCTCGATTTCCTTCCAGCCGGGTATTACTATTTTTTTACCTCTTGCCTTAAATTTTTCATTTTCAATTATTAATTCTATATCCGTCTGGTCAAATTCCTGTTTCCTGTCAAATATCGCAATAAATCTTGCAACAATGAGTCTCAGTATGTTATTTTCTCTTTCAGGAAGCCTAATGGTCCCTAAATTTCTAATATTTGGAGTTACTATGATGGCATGGTGATCTGTCACCTTTGAATCGTCTATTACTCTTTTATCCACATTTAATTTTTGATTAACAACCTTGTCTACACAATAGTCTGAATCCTTCCAGCCATCTTTAATATTCTGTAGAAGTCCTGGCAGTGTTTTTTTCATATCCTTTGTCAAATACCTTGAATCCGTTCTTGGATAGGTAGTCAACTTATATCTTTCATATAAACTTTGTGCAGCTTCCAATGTTTGTTCTGCAGAATATCCATACCTACGGTTTCCGTCTCTTTGAAGCTCTGTTAAATCATATAAGAGAGGTCTTTCCACTGTTGCCCTTTTTGTCTTTATCTTTGTAATTGTTGCTTCCTTATCCTTGCATTTATCAACTAAAGTTTCAGCCTTTTTTAAATCATCTATTCGTGTACCTTTTTTATTAAACCATGTTGCAAGAAACATTTCACAATCTGCAACAACCTCATAAAAAGGCTGTGATACAAATTCATCTATTTCTTTTTGTCTTGATACAATCAATGACAAGGTTGGTGTCTGGACTCGTCCAATTGTTAGCTTTTGATTATATTTAACTGTGAAAAGCCTGGATCCGTTTATTCCTACTAGCCAATCCGCCTCAGACCGTGCTCTTGCAGACTGATATAAAGGAAAGTAGTCCTTATTGTCTCTGAGATTATTAAAGCCTTCTAAGATAGCTTCATCTGTCATAGAGCTTATCCAAAGACGTTTCACAGGTTTATTACACCCTGCATTTACGTATACATACCCAAATATAAGCTGTCCTTCCCTTCCCGCATCTGTGGCACATATAAGTTCATCTACCCTATCATCAAGCATGAGAGATTTTACAGTTTCATACTGCTTTTTAGTATGTGGATTTACAGTATACTTGAACCTTCTTGGAAATATTGGAAGATCTCTAATATTCCATCGTTTATACTTGGGATCATATGCTTCTGGATATGAAAGTTGTATTAAGTGACCTACGCACCATGTTATTATGTATTCCTGATTTTCCATGTAGCCATCTCTTGGTGATCTTATATTTAAAACCCTTGCTATATCTTTTGCTACTGATGGCTTTTCCGTTACAATTAATTTCATTTTCTTCTTCCTTTTTTTACAATCAGTTAATTATAGCATATATATAATTACTAATGCAAAAAAATTGTCCTTTTTTGAAAGAACAATTTTTTGTGTCCCCTTTCATCTGATAAATGGGGTTAGGGCATCTCGCAGTCTCATTCACCAATTTATTTGCTCCTTTCGTTGCATAAATTGGGAATTCGTTGCGTATGACCTACCATCCATTTTTCAGAAAATCATATTGGGGGACATTCCTCTACCCCAAAGTCTATCCATACAGTAGAGGTGTGTCCCCTTTCATCTGATAAATGGGGTTAGGGCATCATTATGACATGCTTTGATTGTGTGGCATAAAGGTTGCACAATCTGTTTCTTGTGATGTAGCAGCATTACGCTTTTGAACTTCAATTTTTTGCGCATTGCAATGATCACCACTAGAATAATAGTGACATGTGTTTACAACACATGTAATTCCGGGATTATGATGGTCCATTTTTTGTACTTTGCCTTGCATATTATGTCTCCTTAATATCTTTTTAAAAGTTTATAACTTTCTAAAATATTATGCCCTTGAATATTTTTTTTATAATTAAAATAACTTAATTGTAGTTATCATATCATCCTTTTTTATAATTTGTAATTTTTTTGTCATTATATTTATAAATAGCTATTTTACTTTAACAAGAAGAGAGATTTTTCATATAATAAAAATATACTTTGTAGGAGGTATTCAATGAAAGAAAAACATATTTTTGCAGGCAATAACACATCTGAAGGGTTTTTTAGTTATTTCGACCATATTTTAAAGGCAGAAGAAGCTGATCATATTCATATCCTTAAAGGGGGACCAGGCGTAGGAAAAAATCGTTTTATGAAAAAATTTGCTGAGGAAATGGTAAAAAAGGAATATTGTGTAGAATACATACACTGCTCCAGTGACAATGTAAGCCTTGACGGAGTATTGATTCCTGAATTGAAAGTTCTTTTCGTCGATGGAACAGCACCCCATACCATCGATCCCGTCATTCCGGGAGCAGTAGATGAAATTATCAATCTTGGAGAATTTTTAGATAGTCAGAAGTTAAAGAAACATAAGGTTGCAATCGTACAAACAAATAAAGCTAAATCAAACTTATACAAGAGTGCTTACAGATATTTGAAAGCAGCAGGTGTTATTTATGATGAAATTTATTCCATTTGCGATTCCTATGTAAATGTGGATAAATTTAATGATTTGTGTGAAAGGGCTGTAGGGAAATTATTTAACGGCTCACATAAGGAAAAGACAGGTAATGTGAGAAAACTGTTTACTGAATCCTTTACTGCAAACGGATATATAAGTCACACTGAGTTTTTCTTTGAAGAAAACGAAGTTTGGGCTGTAGTAGGAAAAGACACAAATTATTCTTCTGTTTTCCTTGACAGGATTTTAAACGAGGCAGTCAAAAGAGGGTTTGATGCAGAATGCTACTACCAACCTTTAAATCCAAAAAAATTACAGCATATTTTTCTGCCGGAAAAGAAGCTAATAATTATAAGTGCAGAAAATAATATGAACGAAAAATACGATGAAGTATTTGATATTCACTCCATAATGAGTGAAAATATTAAAATGCGGATTTCTGAAATAGAAAAGAATCTTCATTTATATGACACATTAATAAAAAACGCCTTAGAAAAACTTTCCGAAACAAAAAAGATGCATGATCTTTTAGAAGCATTTTATGTGAATTCCATGGATTTTGACGGCGTTAATGAATGCTTTGATAAAATAGTAAATAGGTATGGGGACACACCTCTAGTATAAGGATAGTCTCTGTGAGAAAGAGGAATGTCCCCAAATAAGGGGGACACACCTT
>CAZTML010000051.1:0-10821 GCA_964614935.1 uncultured Clostridia bacterium
TATAAGTCCGCATATTGCTGTAGTAATAATAGGATTATCTACATAATTAATCATACTGTTTCCTATTAAATCAAATCCTGCATTACAAAATGAGGAAATGGCATGGAAAATAGAATATGCAATACCCTTGCCTAGCCCAAAATCTTCTATGAAAACAAAAGAGAACAAGATGGTTCCTGCTAATTCCACTGCAAATGTATAAAGAAGGATGTTTTTTGTAATACGAACAACTCCCTGGAGTTCATCCACATTTCTTTCTTCCATTATAAGGAGTCTTGTTTTTAACGAGATTCTCTTTCCAATAAAAAATGATATAAGCGCTGTCATTGTCATAACACCAAGACCACCTACCTGTATCAGCATTATTATGATAACTTTTCCAAAGACTGTCCAGTGGGCAGCTGTGTTAACAACAACAAGCCCTGTAACACAGGTGGCAGAAGTTGCCGTGAAAAGAGCATTTATTAACCCTACGCTTTTACCGTCATTAGACGCTGCCGGTAATGCTAAAAGCAAGGTTCCTATTAAAATTATTGTCGCAAATCCATATAGAAATATCAAATATGGATTATTTTTAATTTTTATAAACGTAACATGTATTTGTTTCATATTCCCTCTAGTTATATAATGTGCATTTTTTGAATACATTTCTAATTACCTCCCTCGAGGTAAATAATATTATAGCACTTTGGTTTTAATTTACAATAATTATTTTTTGTTACCTGTTATCCTAAGCGTAGCCAGGGTTCTCAACGTAATTTTTGGCATACAAAAAGACTGTAATTATACAGTCTCAATTATATATCTTATTTATCTTTAGTTAGGATATCTTTACTTGTTCTACTAAGTTAGTGAATCCTGTTGGATCATTCACTGCCATTTCTGAAAGCATTTTTCTGTTTATTTCAATATTGTTCGTTTTCAGAAGATTAATAAATTTACTGTAAGATAATCCGTTTTGTCTTGCTGCAGCATTGATTCTAGCAATCCATAGCTGTCTGAATTCTCTTTTTCTTAATTTTCTTCCTACGTAAGCATATGAAAGAGATTTCATAACTGCCTGGTTTGCTGTTCTATATAATTTACTCTTTGCTCCGTAATATCCTTTAGCAAGTTTCAATACTTTTCTATGGTTTTTCTTAGCGTTTACGGCTCCTTTTACTCTTGCCATTGTGGTTCCTCCTGTGTCTTATTTTAATATGGTATTAATTTGCCTATTCTTTCTTCATCGGCACGTGAAACTAATGTACCTTGTCTTAAATTTCTAATGTTTTTAGAAGGCTTTTTACCTGTGAAATGGTTCTTTCCTGATTTTGATCTCTTTATTTTACCGCTTCCAGTTTTCTTAAATCTCTTTGCAGCTGATCTGTTTGTTTTAATTTTAGGCATAACAGTTCCTCCTTAATGTTATTTTTTCGGGGTCAAAAACATAGTCATATTTTTGCCTTCCACTTTTGGATATTTATCTATTTCAGAATATTCCGATGTCAATTCTGCGAACTGCATCAACACTTCCCTGCCTACATCCATCTTTCCAAGTTCTCTTCCTCTGAAGCGCACAGAAACTTTAACCCTGTCGCCATCTTTAAGGAATTTTGATGCATTTTTTGCCTTTACAGCTAGGTCATGTTCTTCAATATTTGGTGTCATTCTAATTTCTTTGACACTAATTACTTTTTGTTTCTTTTTAGATTCTTTTTCCTTTTTCGCCTGAGCGTACTTATATTTCCCATAATTCATTATCCTACACACCGGCGGTTCTGCATTAGGGGAAACAACTACCAAGTCTAGCTTTTTGCCTTCAGCAATTTTTATAGCCTCTTTTGTATTTAAAATACCAAGTTGACTTCCATCAGAGTCT
Organism: uncultured Clostridia bacterium; assembly: GCA_964614935.1. Lineage (GTDB taxonomy): Bacteria > Bacillota > Clostridia > Tissierellales > Sedimentibacteraceae > Sedimentibacter. Next base: position 1,862 of record CAZTML010000051.1, read on the forward strand.
ATGACTCTTACTTCTTTTTCACGAATTTGCTCGTTTATTTGAAGCTCTTTTATAATTACACCTCCAAAAAATTTAATTATTTTAAATTGGGTCGAGTCTATAAAAAAAAGACAGCCCAATCACCGCTATCTTAAATAATACAAAATTGCATTTATTTTTTTAACCCTACTAACAGTTTTATAAAACGCCGTAAGGTGAGAAGCGGTCACTTCTACTTGAACACTTTACTAGTATATATAAGATTACATTAAATGTCAACATTTATTTATTTTTTTATGTCATAACTTTTTATGGAATGGTAAAGATAAATCTATCGAATCTATAAAAAAATATCGTCACAAGGAGGTAAAATGAAAATTAGATATTTCCCTTTAATAATTTTCTTTTTTATATATATTTTATTATTTGTAACAATTCCTCAAAATATTAAATTACCATTACTATATATAACACCTTTAATATTATACTCTATCTTTATGTTTAAAACAATGTTAAATTCAAAAAAGAAAGATAATGATAATTATTTGGAAGAATCCAATGAAACAGTATCTTCTGTCTCATATTTTGAAAAGAAAAAAACAGAAGAACCTAAAGTCCAAATAGGCTTTGACGACGTGGCTGGACTTGAGGAAATTAAAGAAGATTTAATGGATGTAATTGACTTTTTAAACAATGAAGATAAATACAGAATGATGGATGCCAAAGTTCCCAGGGGTATACTTTTATATGGTCCGCCCGGAACTGGTAAAACACTTATTGCAAAAGCTATAGCAGGCGAAGCTAAGGCAACATTTATTTATTCTAGCGGCTCCGAATTTGTTGAGAAATATGTGGGTGTTGGAGCAAAAAGAGTAAGGACCATCTTTGAAAGGGCTCGAAAAGAAGCTCCCAGCATAATTTTTATAGATGAAATTGATGCCCTTGGAGCAAAGAGAAACGCTGACAGTAACAATGAAAAAGATCAGACCTTAAATCAGCTTTTAATAGAACTTGACGGATTTAACAATACAAGCAATGTAATTGTTGTTGCCGCCACTAATAGATTAGATCTCTTAGATGAAGCTCTTTTAAGACCTGGACGATTTGATAGAAAAATATATGTAGGTAATCCCAACTATCATTCAAGACTTAAAATATTGGAAGTCCATACAAAAAATAAACCCCTTGATAAGAAAATCCAACTAAAGGATATTGCAACTAAAACCCATGGATTTTCAGGAGCCCAACTTGCCAATATAGCAAACGAAGCAGCTCTTAAGGCAATAAAGGATAAGGCTAAAAAGATTAACAATGATAATTTTGAGTTTGCAATTGAAAAAATTGCTGCAGGACTGGAAATAAGGCATTCCACAGTATCTAACAAAGAAAAAAGAATAGTTGCTTACCATGAGGCAGGTCACGCTTTGGCTGCTAAAATACTTAATATTGATAAAGTGCAAAAGATTTCTATAATTCCAAGAGATAAAGCCCTAGGTTATGTTTTGAAATTCCCTACAGAAGATAAATTTCTCTATACAAAGAATGAACTTTGTGACAAGGTTACTGTTCTTCTAGCAGGCAGGGCTTCCGAAGAAATTTTTATAGGTGAAATTTCCACAGGAGCATCTAATGATATTAAGGAATCTACAAATATTATTTATGAAATAATATGTAGCTACGGCATGGGGAAAAATACACAAAACACATGTATTGACGAAAGATTGATCAAATATTATTTAGACACTATAAAAGATGAAGCTCAGGAAATGACAAGTCAAGCCTATGATAGGGCCTTATCCATTATTCGAGAAAATGAAACTCTAGTCGATAAAATTGCACAATACTTACTAAAATATGAAACCATGAACGCAGAAAAATTAGATGAGTTGATGGATGAGTTTAAAAATAGAGCCCTGATATGATGTCATTGCTATGAATAAGCTACAAACCAATCTCGTCCTTTAATACACGAGAGACTTGGCTATCGCTCAGGATAACAAAAAACAATTCGCTAAAGCGAATTGTTTTTTGTTATTTTAAATAATCCATTGGTTGTTTTCTTACTCCATTTACTCTTACTTCGAAGTGCAGGTGGTTTCCGGTAGAATATCCTGTCGAGCCTATCAAGGCAATTTTGTCACCTCTGTTTACTGCTTGTCCTGGAGAAACCAATAACTTGGAGCTATGTGCATACAAGGTTGCAATTCCGCCTCCATGGTCTACAATTACATAATTCCCGTATGAATAATGCCATCCCGCAAATATTACAACTCCTGAGTTTGCAGCTACTATCGGTGCCCCGTACGGCGCTCTTATATCTGTCCCTCCGTGGTTTGACCATACTCCTGTTATAGGGTCTGCCCTACCACCGAAATGTGATGTGATAGTATAATTGCCAGGTGTAGGCCATAGCATTTCACCTCCGGCATATTCTACTGCTCGTTGGGCGGCTAATATGTCCTTTTCGATTTGCTTTGATTGTTCTTCCATGGCTGCTTCTTGCCTTTGAATTTCTTCAATATTATCTTGTAAGCTGGACATATAATTTTCTTTTGAACGGGAAGCTACTAGCACTTCATTTTGCTTTACATTCAAATCATTAATAATGGCAGTCAGTTCATGCCTTCTTGTTTCTTGAGCAAGTTTTATTTCTTCAACTTCTAATTTTTGTTCATTTATGGTCTTTAATAATTCTACATCGCTCTTTACTATTAACTGGATCATATCGACTCTTGTTAAAGCATCAATTAGATTTTCAGCATTAAGGATTACCTCAAGGTATCCTCCGGTTCCGTTCATGTACATTACTCTTAAGCGTTCTTCAAGTATCTCATTGTTAGTATCTATTTCATCAATAAGGTCAACAATTCTTTGTTCTGACTCTGCTATACGCATATTGATTTCTTGTTTTTGGACTTCTTGTTTTTCCGTTTCTAAGGTTAAAGCCCTAAGTTCACTATCAAGAATCTGAATTTCCGATTCTATACTTTTCTTTTCACCCTTAAGGGCATCCGCTTTTTGGCGTATGTCCTTGATTTGGTTTTCTATTTGCTGCTGCTTGTACCTTAAATCAGCAATGCTCCCTCCTACTTCAGTGGGAAGAATAGAAAACAACATAAGAGCTACTAATGTAAAAACAATTGATTTTTTAAACATTCTTACACCCCTTATACACTCAAGAATTTTTTCAAAGAAATTAAGCTGCCTAATATTCCAATGCCTATACCTATAGTCATAAAAATAATTATGATGTCGTTAATTACCATCTCAATACCTACCAAGTAACCTGACATACCTGATATAAGAGCTACGTATTTGCCGGCAAGATAATTAAAAGAATAATTATAGCCTAACATTATAATTAAAATGGCAACCAAGGAACCTAAAAGTCCTAACATTATACCTTCTATCATAAAGGGTCCCCTTACATATCCGTTGGTAGCCCCTATATACTGCATTAATTCAATTTCCCTCTGCCTACTTAAAACAGTAATTTTTATTGTGTTTGAAATAATAAAAATACTTATCAATATTAGGATCAATATTATAGCTGCTCCAAAACTTTTTACGAAATCTGATATTTTTATAAGGCTATTAACAGCATCATGGTAATATCTAACTTTTTCTACACCCTCAAAAGTTTGAAGCTTTGCATTTACTTCATCAGCCTTGCTTACATCTGAAAGTTGAACAATGTATGTGTTAGGAAGAGGATTATTTCTCAAATCCTGTAATAGAAAGGCATCATCTCCCCAGTCTTCTTTAACTCTTTCTAAAGCATATTCCTTGGTTTGATAAGCAACTCCCATAACACCGTCAATCTGCCTGAAGGCCCTGCCCATCTCTTCAACCTGGTCATCTTCCACATCTTCCAAGATGTATACTGCTATTTGGTCAAAAGTTTCTTTTGCAACCATTGACATGTTGTTTACATTCAAAATAATAATTAAAACAAATCCCAGTATTACAAGCACTGCTGTTACCGAACCAATAGATGCAAGACCCATCATTCGATTTCGCCACATACTCCTAAAGGCTTGTTTAAATATATAGTTAATCTTCTTTGGGTTCATGTGTATTTCCCCCTGCCTTGATGTCTCTTAAAATAGCGCCATTTTTAAGCTCTATAACTCTTTTCTTGTAATGGTCCACTATGTTTCTGTCGTGTGTTGCCATAATTACAGTTGTTCCACGTTTATTTATTTCCGTCAATATTTTCATAATTTCCTTTGATGTCTCTATGTCTAAATTTCCAGTAGGCTCGTCCGCAATTATGGTTTCAGGTTTGTTTACAACAGCTCGTGCAATTGCTACACGTTGTTGTTCTCCCCCTGACAATTCATCCGGATAGTATTTAGCCTTGTCGCTTAATCCTACCATGCTTAAAACCAAAGGAACTTCTCTACGAATGTTCTTTGCTTGACAGCAAATCATTTCCATTGCAAAAGCAATGTTTTCATATACGGTCAACTTAGGTAAAAGCCTGTAATCTTGAAAAATAAAGCCGATGTGACGTCTGTATTCTGCCACACTTCTTTTTCTGATTTTGTTAATATCTTGATTATTATATGTAATAATCCCCGATGAAGGACTTATTTCTCTAAGCAATAATTTTATTAAGGTACTTTTACCCGCACCACTTTTTCCTACTATGAATATGAATTCACCTTTATTAATTTTTAAATCAATATCTTTTACAGCGGTAAAAGTCTTTTTATATGTTTTTGTTACATTATTAAACTCAATCACTGTTCCACCTCTTAGTTTATACTATAAATATAACACAAAATGACAAAATTACAACTATTATTATATTATTTTACTTTATTTTTAAAGAAAATGAAATGTTTATTTTTAACATATATAAAAATATATGTCATACTAAGTGTAAATGTGTGTCTGTAGCGTAAACTTGTGTCTGTAGCGTAAGCGTGTCATCCTGAGCGTAAGCGAAGGATCTCATCTTTTAAGTAATGAGATTCTTCGGGCAAGCCCTCAGAATGACGAGAGCTGCGCCCTCGAGATGGTTCATAGTAAAGACGATAGTTATACCCTTGTATGAAAATAAAAAATCTAAAAAATGCGAAAACAAAAGAAGACTGTCAAAGTTTAGATTTTTTAAAAATCTAAACTTTGACAGTCTTCGATATTATGTAATTAATTTAGCTAATTTTTGTATTGTCTTTCTAAAACAACCTTCTGAGGCAATTCTTCCAAGTCGGTTTTTACTACTGCAAAAGGATAGGTTAAAACTTGTGCTGTAACATCTCCAGGCTTGGGATCCTTATACTCAGCATAAACTGTCAAAACACTTTCACCATCAACATCGCTTAAGGTTATTTTATCTATTTCAACTTCGTATCCTGCAGTGTTCTTTTCTCCCCTTGTAACAACTACGAAAATTTCATCATTTATTCTGGCCACTAAAGCTTTCTCCTTCATCCTGTAATTCGGAAGTACTTCAGTGATTTGTCTTGGTATATTATCAGGATTTATTTCTTCAAAACTCACGTTTTGTACACCCTTTCCTCTAAAGTATCTGAAAAAAAACAATAATGCAGCAATAAATACTATAATCGCAACTATAGAAACTATTCTTTTCATGAACATCCCCCCATATATATACTCTTTATATTTTATTCTGTCCATGCTATTTTATGCTAAATATAAAAAGCTTTGTTTTTATCTTGTACGAAAGTCATTGACAGGTGTGCTTGTCTTTAAGTATAATTTATATGAAGGGAGTTGAGAAAAAATGTCATGCAATTGTAATGAATTTCAACAAACAACATCTGAATTGCAATTGTTGAACAAGAGCATATTAGATATTGTAACAAAACTCGATGAACAAACGTCTATGCTTAACAGAGCTGTATTCAAATCCGCCACACATTGCGGCTGCATTGAAGTGCATGCTACAAAGCAAATATATTCACCTCATAAATCTTTAGAGGAGAATCAAAAAGAGTTAGAAACTCACATTGAAGGAGAATTATGCCCTAAATGTAGGGAGAAAATTATAGAAGAAATGGGCGAATTATTTTTCTATTTGGCATCTATGTGTGAGGCCTTAAATCTTAACATGGGAGAAATTCTAACTGAAAAACATAAGCACTTAAAAACTTTGGGGTTGTATAACCTTTTATAGTCTATTCAAATTTACATTCTTCACCTATTAACAAAATTAAATAAATATACTTAAATAAAAAATGAGATTCTTTAGGCTACGCCCTCAGAATGACAGTACATGTCATCCGAGGGTGTAGCCCTCGTCATTGCCATGAATACACATAAGGTCATTCTGAACGCAGTGAAGAATCTCATTTTTAGTCTCATTCTTAGTCTCTTTGACAAAGTTCGATAAGAACTCCAAAGGTTGATTTTGGATGGCAGAATGCTATTTTTGCCCCACCTGCACCATAACGTGGCTTTTCATCAATCATTCTGATTCCTTTTTCTTTCATTTCTGCGATTGCTTTTTCTATGTCATCAACTTTGTAAGCTATATGTTGTACACCTTCACCATTTTTTGCAATATATCTTGCAATAGGACCATCATCTTCTGTTGATTCTAATAATTCAACCTCTGTATCTCCTATAGGCAAAAAAGCTACCTTTACCTTTTGTTCTTCAACAACTTCTGTTCCTTCTGATTTTAAACCCAGTATATTTTCATAAAAATTTAATGCTTCATCTAAATTTTTAACAGCAATACCGATGTGATCTATTTTATTAACCATAATAATACCTCCTATTTGCCGGAACATTTAGAAATGTCATTCTGAACCGCAGGTGAAGAATCTCGATGAGATCCTTCGCTTACGCTCAGGATGACAAAGTTTCTAAAAACTTGTCCCTCACTTCATAAACATTTTTGTTTTTATTTAATATTTCAACAACTTCGCCATCTAGTTTGTTTTCGCTGTCTGTATGTGAAATAACAATTTTTCTAAGCTCTTCTTCTATAAGTTCAACTACTTCAAGCTTTAAATTGCTCTTTCTTCTTTCTTCAAATTTCCCGCTTTCTTTAAGGTAATTCATATGTTCTTTGATTTCATTTACTAGGTCATGTATACCTTCATTTTTGACAGCCACAAGCTTAACAACAGGAGGTCTTCTATCCATATCCATTGTTAAGTCAAGCATCATATTTACTTCGGTTGCTGTCCGGTCAGCTCCAAACAAATCACTTTTATTAATGGCGAAAATATCTCCTATTTCCATAATCCCGGCCTTAATTGATTGTATATCATCCCCAAGACCAGGTACCATTACCATTACAATTGTGTCTGCAATTTTGACTATATCTACCTCAGACTGTCCAACACCAACAGTTTCTATTATTATATAATCGTAGCCTGCTGCATCCAAAATTTTTAAAGCATTCTTGGTATATTTTGATAAACCTCCAAGGTGGCCTCTAGTTCCCATGCTTCTTATGAAAACATTAGGATCTAGCGCTATATCCTGCATGCGAATCCTGTCTCCAAGTATAGACCCTCCAGAATAAGGACTAGTAGGGTCAATTGCGATTATTCCTACCTTTTTACCATCATTTACTAATGCTTTAATTAACTTATCTGTAAGGGTGCTTTTGCCAGCTCCAGGTGGCCCTGTAATTCCGATTATATGAGCCTTGCCTGTATATTGATGTATTTGTCTGATGATTTTTTCTGCCTTAACAGGTTCATTTTCCACTGCCGTTATAAGCTTAGCACAAGCCCTTTTGTCACCTGTTAGCATTTTTTCTATTAACTGTGAATACGACATTAAGACACCACCATTCTAAAGCTTGTCATCCTGAGCGATAGCGAAGGATCTCATCTTTTAACTTTCTTAAGATAGATTCTTCGGACTTCGTCCTCAGAATGACAGTTCTATCTCTTCAAATTATTTTTAATATAATCAATCATTATTGATGTTTCCGCGCCTGGTGTGAAAATTTCTGATATTCCTGCATCCTTAAGACCTTGAATATCTTCATTTGGGATTACTCCTCCACCGATTATAAGTACGTCATCAACTCCCTGTTCCTTTAAAAGTTCTGCAACTCTTGGGAATAAATGATTGTGTGCTCCTGATAATATACTCATTCCTACTACGTCAACATCTTCCTGCACTGCTGCAGCAACTATTTGTTCAGGAGTCTGTCTAAGTCCTGTATAAATAACTTCCATACCTGCATCTCTAAGTGCTCTTGCTATAACTTTAGCGCCTCTGTCATGTCCATCAAGACCAGGCTTTGCAACTAAAACTCTAATTGGTCTATTCATTTTATCCTCCTATTAAAGCAATACTGCTTGCTCGTATTCACCGAAAACTTCTCTCATAACACCGCATATCTCGCCTAATGTAGCATACTCTTTAACTGCATCAAGTATAAATGGCATTACATTTTCAGTTCCTTGGCAAGCTGTCTTAAGTGCCTGCAATTTTTCATTAACAACTTCATTGTTTCTTTTTTCTTTGGTTTCTGATATTTTCTGCTTCTGCATTTCTCCAACACTTGGGTCAACTCTTAAAAGTCCCTTTGGAGCTTCTTCTTCAACCTGATACTTGTTAACCCCAACCACTATTCTTTCTTTGGATTCAATTTCCATCTGATATTGATATGCAGAATCTGAAATTTCTTTTTGAATATATCCTAAGTCTATGGCTCTTGCAGCTCCGCCTAAATCATCGATCTTTGTAATATATTCCATTGCCTTATCTTCAATTTCTTTTGTTTTTGCTTCAATAAAATATGAACCTGCCAATGGGTCTACAGTATTTGTAACTCCTGTTTCGCTGGCAATAATCTGCTGAGTTCTAAGTGCAATTGTAACTGAATCAGTTGTTGGAAGAGCAAGTGCTTCATCCCTTGAATTAGTGTGTAAAGATTGAGTTCCCCCGAGAACTGCAGCTAGTGCCTGCATAGCAACTCTTATTATATTGTTGTCAGGCTGTTGTGCTGTAAGTGTACAACCTGCTGTTTGAGTATG
>CAZTML010000052.1:0-10787 GCA_964614935.1 uncultured Clostridia bacterium
ATTAATAATGGACTTTTTAGTTATAGTAATGACTGGTTGTTGTGAAGATGTAGAAAGTATCTTATCAAGAAGAATCAATTCTTTATCACCATTTGGTCCTACAGTCATGGAAGAACAAGGAATTGGAATGAATGTTGATGATTTCAACAAAAGAGTTGAAGAAGGTACAATGGCAGGTCATGTAGGATTCCACGAATCAATACACATGATAGCTGATGCTATAGGATGGGATACTGAAAAAGTTACGCAATCAATGGAAGCTATAGTAACCGATGTTGATAGAAAAGCACCTTATGGCCAAGCTAAAGCAGGAGAAGTAGCAGGTGTTGCCATGAAAGGTTTTGGCCACATAGATGGAGAAATAAAAATTGAAATGGATCACCCTCAACAAATTGAACCTGAACAGGTTGGCGTTCAAACAGGTGATTATGTAATAATTAAAGGTACTCCAAACATCAATATGATTAATTCTCCAGAAGTTCCAGGAGGAATCGGTACAATAGCGATGTGTGTTAACACAATCCCACAAATTATTAATGCTAAACCAGGATTACACACAATGATTTCAATTCCTGTACCAAGAGCAATAATGGGAGATATGAGAGACCAAATAGACCCAGAATGTAAGATAGTAAAATAAAGAAGCCCTAATAGAAAAATATGTTTTCATTGTCATCCTGAGCGTAAGCGAAGGCTCTCAGATTTGGAGATTCTTCACCTGCGGTTCAGAATGACGAGGGCTGTGCCCTCGTATGATAGATACTCATAACTATAAATTAAAGTAAGGAAGTGTAATAATGATTAAAAAAGGTGAGTGGGTTCTAATACACAGAAATGTTTTAGAGCCATCAGAAAGAGCCCCTCAAGTTCCCGATGATACTAAGAAGGTACCATTGGAATTGTGGGTAAAAGGATTTTTACAGGAAGATGCAAATATTGGAGATGAAGTAACAGTTTTAACAAGAACTAAACGTGTAGAAAAGGGAACCTTGTTAGAAGTAAACCCATATTACAAACATGATTTTGGTAAGTATATTCCTGAATTAATAACAATCAGCGATCAAGTAAAAGAGATTTTATTTGGAGGTGAAGACAATGAGTAAGGATATGAGTTATGAAGGCGTAATGGCAAGAAGACCGGAAATTATGAAAAAGGCAGCAGGTCTTGACTTCTCGGTATATGAAAGTGGTTCTATAGCATTTGATTATGAAAAAATGATGAAAGAAGCTGGATTTACTATTGAGGAAATCCAAAAAATTCAATCAGAACATGGAGTTGGGAATACTCCTATTATAGAGCTTAAGAATTTAACAGCTTTAGCAAGAAAGTTAGCTCCTGAAGGAAAGGGTGCAAGAATATTCATAAAGGATGAAGCCTCTAATGCATCAGGCAGCTTTAAAGCGAGAAGGGCTGCAACGGCAGTTTATCAGGCTAAAAAGCTTGGATATAAGGGTGTTGTAACAGCTACAAGCGGTAACTATGGTGCAGCTGTAGCATCACAGGCAGCCATGCATGGACTGAAATGTATAGTAGTTCAAGAATGCTATGACTCAAGAGGAGTTGGCCAGCCTGAAATTATAGAAAAGGCAAGAAAGTGTGAGGCCTTAGGAGCAGAAGTTGTTCAGTTGTCTGTAGGTCCTGAATTATTCTATACATTTTTAGGAATCTTGGAGGAAACAGGATATTTCAATGCTTCATTATATACTCCATTTGCAATAGCAGGTGTTGAAACATTAGGATATGAAATAGCTATGCAGTTTAGGGAAAAATATGGTAAGGACCCGGATGTTGTAATAGCAACAAATGCAGGTGGTGGTAACCTTACTGGAACTGCAAGAGGACTAAAAAAAGCAGGAGCACAATCAAAAATAGTTGCAGCAAGTGTTGACTTAACTGGTCTTCATATGGCATCAGATACACAGTTTAATAAAAAATCATTTACAACAGGTCATACAGGATTTGGAATGCCATTCTCAACATGGCCTGATAGATCAGATGTTCCTCGTTCTGCTGCAAGACCATTGAGATATATCGAAAGATATTTGACTGTTCATCAGGGAGAAGTATTCTATATTACAGAAGCTTTAGCGTCTCTTGAAGGACTTGAAAAAGGACCTGCAGGTAATACAGCCCTTACAGCAGCCTTTGCATTGGCTCAGGAATTAGATCAAGATGAGATGATAGTTGTTCAAGAAACAGAATATACAGGGGCAGGCAAGCACATTCAGCCACAGCTTTCTTTTGCCAGAGATAATGGAATAGAAATTAAATTTGGCGATCCAAAAGATGAAGTTCCTGGTGAAAATATAATATTCCCATCACATCCATCACTAATTAAAGTTAATGATGCAGATGTAATTCGTATGAGACAATCATTGATTAAAAATGCATTGGCAAACTACGATGTAAGACCTACAGATGCTGATATAGAATTTTTAGCAAAAGAAACAAATTCCGATGTTGAATTTGTAAAAAATACAATAGCAAATTTGTAGAAAGATACTAAAATTTAGGAGGATATTATGAAAAGAGCTGACGATTATGAACAAAGAAGGGCTCATTTAGCTAATCTTACAGACGAAGAGTTATATGAAAGATTTTGGGCTTTAGCAAATGAAATTGTTGACCCTCTATTGGAATTAGGAAGAAAAAATACAACCCCATCAGTGGAAAGAAGTGTACTACTTAGAATGGGATTCTCAAGTCTTGAAGTTAAACCTATAGTTGAAGGAGTAATGAACAAGGGTTTAATGGGAAAAGGTGCAGGAAATGTTGTGTGGAGACTTTCTAAGAAGTTAGGTTGCTCAGTGCGTGAGGCAGGACTTTTGTTAGCGAATGGTAAGCACTGGGATGACGTAGATACATTATTTTAAGGAGGGAAAAGAATGAAACTTGATCCTAATAAAAAGATAGATATAAAAGAATTATTACAAGATTTAGATAAATATGAGCCAAGACGACGTGGATGGCATTGGAGAGATGGAAGAAACGAGAAAAGAAAAATTGGTGACTTTGAATACCTTGAATCATCAGAAAGCTTAAAGAATTCTATTCCACTACCTGGAAGTAGAGGATTTGGATATATAGATCCACAGCCAGACTCTGTTATAACTACTGAAATTGCTTCAGGAAGATTTGAAGATGATATAAGAAGAATGCGTATGGCTGCATGGCATGGTGCGGATCACCTTATGGTTATCAGAACTGCAGGTCAGTCACATATAGACGCATTATTAGAAGGAACAAACCAGGGTATCGGTGGTATCATGGTTACAAGAAAGCAGGTTAGGGCTTCAAGAAAAGCTTGTGATTTAATTGAAGATGAAGTAGGTCGTCCAATTAACTTCCACTCATATATTTCAGGTGTTGCAGGTCCTGATATAGCAGTTATGTTTGCTGAAGAAGGTGTTAATGGAGCTCACCAAGACCCTCAGTACAACGTCTTGTACAGAAATGTTAACATGGTAAGATCTTTTGTTGATGCTTGTGAAGCTAAGAAAATTATGGCTTGGTCTGACATGCTTCAAATAGACGGAGCTCACAATGCTAATGCTACAGCTATGAAAGCTTGGAAGGTTATGCCTGAATTAATGGTACAGCATGCTATAAATACAGCATTTTCCGTAAAAATAGGCATAAAACCTGAAAATATAGCTTTGTCAACAGTGCCTCCAACAGCACCACCGGCACCTTGTATGAGATTAGACTTACCATATGCAGTGGCACTTCGTGATATGTTCAAAGACTACAAGATGAGAGCTCAGCAAAACACAAAATATATGGAATCTGATACTCGTGAAGCAGCTGTTACTCATACTATGAACATGATGATTTCAAGACTGACAAGTGCTGATATTCAGTCTACAATCACTCCTGACGAAGGAAGAAACGTGCCATGGCACTATAATAATATTGCAGGCATTATGACTGCTAAGCAATCTCTTACAGGCATGGATGGCTTGAGAGAAATGGTTAAGCTTGACAGGGAAGGACCTTTAGGAGACAAAGTTCGTGAACTGAAGGAAAGAGCAGTTCTCTTCATGGAAGAAATGATTGAAGTAGGCGGATATTTTCAAGCTGTTGAACAAGGATTCTTTATTGACAGTGGCGAATATCCTGAAAGAAACGGAGACGGTATCCCTCGTCAAATCGAAGGAGGTATCGGATACGGCTTCATTTATGAAAGAGATGAAGATTATTTCGCTCCAGTATCTGTCCATTATGGCTACAACAATGTTCCAAAAGAATTTGCAAAGGCAAGTGATGCCATAGGTGGAGATACATTTGAAGATCGTTCAAAGATTCAATACATCGATGAATTAGATGAACATGACAATGTAAATGTAAGACTTAAAGAAGTTGATAAATACTATGACACTAACCTTGTTAAACCTGAAGTTGAATGGAGAGCAGACGGTACAGTACTCTTGACAATCTTCTTGCCGTTAGATGAAAGAACAGCTGAATTTGCTGCTATTAAATGTGGTGAAAAAATGGGTCTTGAAGAAGTTACTGTTGTTCACAAACAATCTATGCATCCATCTGAAGGAACTTTCTGTGAAGTTAAGGGAAGAGTAAACTTTGATATAAATATTGATGAGTTAGTAATTCCAGAAAAACCACATGTTTTATCTGAAGCTGAAATAAGAGAAGATATTCAAAATAATCCATTGTTCGTTGTTGCAGCAACAGTTGGGGAAGACGAGCATTCAGTAGGGCTTAAAGAAACATTGGATATTAAACATGGCGGAATCGAAGGATTTGGTGTTAAATATGAATACCTAGGAACCTCATGCCCTGTAGAAAAACTTGTGGATGCAGCAATAGAAACTAATGCAGATGCAATTTTGCTAAGTACTATAATTACTCATGATGATGTTCATATTAAAAATATGAAAAAGGTTCATGACTTAGCAATAGAAAAAGGAATAAGAGATAAAGTAATGATTATCTGTGGAGGAACCCAGGTTACTAATGAAATAGCTGTAGAAGCTGGATTAGATGCCGGTTTTGGAAGAGGTAGCCATGGTATTGACGTAGCAAGCTTCATGGTAGAGAGAAGAAGGGAAATGCAGGCATAATGAAAGTAGATGTATTGGTAGCTGAAATAGGCTCTACCACTACAGTGGTTAATGCATTCAATGGAATAGGTACCGGTAACCCTGCCTTTATAGGGCAGGGTCAGGCACCTACAACCGTCTTAGAGGGTGATGTAACAATAGGGCTTGAGGGTGCTATTGAAGGCTTAAGAAAAAACTTGCAGGCGGATTCGTTGACATGGGATGATATGTTAGCTACAAGTAGTGCTGCAGGCGGTTTAAAAATGACTGTTCACGGACTTGTTTACGATATGACAGTTCGTGCAGCAAAAGAAGCTGCCTTAGGTGCCGGAGGAATTATTAAAATGATTACCTCAGGCAGGCTGAGAAGAACCGACTTGAAAAAGATTCAAGAAGTTAATCCTAATATTATCCTTGTAGCAGGTGGAGTTGATTACGGGGAAAGAGATACAGCTATTTACAATATGGAAATGATTTTATCAATGGGTTTAAAAATTCCTATTATTTATGCAGGAAATATTGAAAACCAGGAAGAAGTTCGCCTCATGTGTGAGGAGTCAGGAAATCAGCTCTATATTGTAGAAAATGTATATCCAAAAATTGATACTCTAGTTGTAGAACCTACAAGAAAAATAATCCAAGATGCTTTTGAGGAACATATTATTCATGCGCCAGGCATGGCCAAGGTTAGGGATTTGGTCAAGGGACCTATAATTCCTACTCCGGGAGCTGTTATGGAAGCAGCCAAGGTATTAAAAGAAGAAATAGGTGACTTAATAGTATTTGATGTTGGTGGAGCTACAACAGACCTTCATTCAGTAACTGAAGGATCTAGCGAAATTAATTCAATTCTTATAAGTCCGGAACCTGATGCAAAAAGGACAGTTGAAGGAGACCTTGGTCTATATGTAAATGTTCAGCATGTGGTAGAAAAAATAGGTATAGAAAATTTGAAAAAAGAATTTCCTGATGTGGATGAGCTTTTGGAAAATTATAAACCTATTCCTGAAACAGTAAGAGAAAAACTCTTTGTTGAAAGACTCACTAAGGAGGCTGTTCTTACATCTTTGGAAAGACATGCAGGGCACTTAAGGTATTTCTATACAGCATCGGGCAAAAAAACTGTTGCTGAAGGCAAGGACCTAACCGCAATTCAGTACATTATAGGTACTGGAGGGTCACTTACTAGATTGCCCGGCAATAAAGAAATTTTAGAATCTGTAAAAACATTCGCTAAGGAAGAGGAATTGTACCCTACCGAAGTTGCAAAAGTTTTAATAGATGAAGATTATATATTGTCTTCTCTTGGAGTTCTATCGAAAAGCTACCATGAGGATGCTTTAATTCTCATGAAAAAATCTTTAAGAATGTAGGTGAGTATGTGTATCCAAGATTAGTAATAGATTTAAATAAAATAAAGAACAATCTAGATAAAATTACCCAAATGGTTAAAAGTAGCGGATCTTCACTTATGATTGTTACAAAAGGCTACTGTGCTGATTTGGAAATTTATAAAATTTTAGATGAATCTGACATTGATTACTTAGCAGATTCACGGATTCAAAACCTAAAAAGATATGAAGGAACTAAAAAGGGTCGAGTTTTGTTGAGATTACCCATGAATTCTGAAGTTGATGAAGTTGTGAAGTATTCTGATATTTCACTAAACTCAGAAATGATAACTATTGGAAATCTAAATGAAGCAGCAAAAAAGCAAAACAAAATTCACAAGATTCTTCTCATGATAGATTTAGGTGATTTAAGAGAAGGTATATTCTTCAAAAACGAAGATGAGGTTTATGAGACAGTTGAAGAAATCTTGAAGTTACAAAATATTGAACTTTTCGGACTTGGTGTCAATTTAACATGTTACGGGGCAGTTATACCTAAAAATGATAATTTATCAATACTTGTTGATATAGGACGTAAGATTGAAAAGAAATTCAATATTAAGTTACAAATGATTTCAGGTGGAAATTCAAGTTCCATTTATTTAATAGGTAATAAAGAACTTCCGGAAGGAATAAATAATTTAAGAGTTGGTGAAGCCTTTCTTTTAGGCGGTGAAACTGCATATAGTCAACCATTGGATGGATTTTACGATGATGCATTTACTATTGAAGCAGAAATCATTGAATTAAAGGAAAAACAATCTGTTCCCATCGGTGAAACAGGGGTGGATGCCTTTGGTAACAAGCCTGTTTATGAAGACAGGGGTATTATAAAAAGAGCCATAATAGCAGTAGGAAGACAGGACGTAGATCCTGATGCCCTACATCCTATAGACTCTAAAATAGATATACTAGGTGCCAGCTCAGACCACTTGATACTTGATTTGTCAAAGTCAGACAGACAGTACAAGGTTGGAGATGTAATTAATTTCAAACTTAGCTACTCAAGCTTGCTTAAAGCTACAACAAGCGGATACGTGAGTAGAAAATATATATAAATAAGCGCCTTTCTGAGGTCTTAGGGATCGAATCTTATACAAGGATAAGCTCCGACCCTAACGCTCAGGATAAAAAAAAGGTCCTCTACGGAGGACTTTTCGCTTTCACGCAGCAGTAAATGGTTAGGTCATCTTTGTATCTCTTCTATTGTTTTTGTGATGCTGTGTGTTATTGGCTTCCATTCAATTTTCTTAAATTTAAACAATGCAACTATTGAAATAGGAACATATGTAAAAATGAATATTGGAAATGAAAACATATACTTGATTTTTTTTGAACTAGGACAGTTTATGTTTTTCCATTCTGTAATAGTTGTTATTAGCCCCATTATAAATAAGACAACGTAGGAATTTACAGCTGACATTAAGACAGCACTTGTAGTTTCTCTCATAAGTTCCGGATATATTTCTATGTTAATCAAACCTAAGAAAAAGAAAGCTAAATTAACAGCCATACTTGTCAAAGTAAGGAATAAAGCAGGCATTATTGTAACGAACATATCATAACAAGTAAAGCTCCTTTTTGTAAATATGCTTTTAAACAAGTCCTGGCCGTACTTAATAAATACTTGATAAAATCCTTTAGCCCATCTCAACCTTTGATTCCATGATTGTTCAAACAGGTAAGGTTGCTCATCATAAAGAACAGCTTTATGGCAATAGCCAATTAATACATCTTGTAAGGCATTGTCAATAGTAAATTCTATATCTTCTGTAAGCAAGTGATGCTTCCATCCATTGTTCTTACGAATTATTTCATCACTTACCATAAAACCTGTACCAGATATTGCACATCCTGTATTCAAAATCATTCTTGAATTATTAAGATACTTCGCTTCTCTTAAAAACCAAAGGGAATAGCCGGCTGAAAGCCAGTTTGTATCATAATTTTTTGAATTTCTGTAGCTGGTGATAACTTTGTATCCATTGTCGAAAACCTTGTTCATTTCACTAATATAGTTTTCGTCTAGCAAATTATCCGCGTCAAAAACAAAATATCCTTCATAGTTCTCATTACTATTTATTATGTTTTTAAATGCATAATCAAGAGCGTAACCCTTCCCAACAAGCTGTCTATTGAATCTTTCCAATACTCTTGCACCTGCATTTTTTGCAACTTCTGCCGTATTATCAGTACAGTTATCAGCTACAACATATGTATCCACTAATTCCCTGGGATAATTTTGCTTTTGTATGCTTTTTATTAACTGATCAATAACGGCACTTTCATTTCGTGCTGCTATTACCACTGCATATTTGTGATTTTTTGAAGCCTTTAATTCTTTACTTTCTTTAAATAGTGAAACAAATACATAAACTATTTGGTAAAAATAAAAACTTGTAAATAAAATAAATATTATTATATTGAACATACTTATAAACGATAACAATTGATTACCTCCATATTGTTGCTATTATCACTATACTTATTTTAGAAATACAATTCAATTAAGTTATTCTTAAATAAGATTTAAATTTGTCCTAACGCTTTTTTTAGGGTGTTGTTTTTTCTAAAAAATTATTACATGTTTACTAAATTACAGCATTGTGAAGGTAATACTATTGTTTCAATATAATGATTTTTTATGCTATAATACATTACCTAAATATTCCTAAATTGAAGCTTATAGTAAATTGTAATGAAGGCTCTAGTCTTTATTATCGATTAAGCGAATAGTATAATGAAAAAATTATGCTTGATTTAATGAATTGACACTTTCAGCGACATAGATTATACTATATATAATAATTATAAATTAAATAGGAGTGTGCTACAAAAATGGATGACGGCATTAGTCAAGTCACGATATTAATAATAGTCTTATTGATATCTGCATATTTTTCAGCTACAGAAATTGCCTTTCTCAATTACAGTAAATCAAGGATGAAAAATTTAGCAGTAAGTAATAAAAAGGCAACACTGGTTTTAAAACTGGAAGATAATTATGACAATCTTATGACAACAGTGCTTATAATTAAAAGTATTGCAAATGTTACAGTTGCATCTTTAACTATTTCTATTTTTTCTAAATTTATTCCTAATAAAGATCCTTTAATTTCAACTATTATTGCGATTTTATTGATTTTATTTGTAGGAGAATTAATTCCTAAGGGATTGTCAAACATTGCCCCAGACAAGGCTGCAATGGCTTTAGCTCCTTCAATGAAATTTTTTATGTTCATTTGTTCACCAATCAATTACCTGATTTTAGGTATTAAAAAAGCCTTTTATAAATTAGCGAAAGCTGAAGAACTTCCTTCTATTACTGAATATGAATTAAGAACAATGATAGATGAAGTAGAAAATGAGGGAGTTATTAATAAGAATGAAAGCGATTTAATACGTTCAGCGATTGAATTTAATGAAACGGTAGCTGAAGATATCTATACTCCGAGAATTGATATTGTAGGTATTGAAGAAAATGAAAGCTTGGATTCAATTAAGGAAAAATATATACTGAGCGGTTATTCAAGGCTTCCTGTTTTTCAGGGAGATATGGACAATATAATCGGAGTGCTCCATGAGAAGGATTTTTATCAGTCCTTAAATAGAAAAGAAAAAGATATTAGAAAATTGATTTCTAAAACTATTTATATAACACCAAACAAAAAGATATCTGAGTTATTAAAAGAACTACAGCTTTCAAAAGCACATATGGCTATTGTAATAGACGAATACGGTGGTACAGAAGGTCTTGTTACTATGGAGGACATCATTGAAGAATTAGTAGGCGAAATTTGGGATGAACATGATGAAGTAATTGAATGGTTTCAGAAAATCGGAGAAAATAAATACCTTGTTTCCTGTAATGCAGATGTTGACGACATGTTTGAATTGTTTGGAATTGAAATTGATGAAGAATTGGATATAACAACTGTAAATGGATTCATAACAATGTTGTTTGAAGGTATACCTGAAGTAGGCGGAAAGATTATTTACAGAGACTTAGACATCACCGTTACAAAAGCAGAAGCAAAAAGGGTATTGGAAATTCAAGTTGAAAGAATTCAAAGCCAAGAAGAAAGCTTAGAATATAAATATATATGAATAAATAGATGAATGATAAATAAATGATAAATAAATGAATGAATGATAAAAGGCAGACATATTAATTAATATGTCTGTCTCTTTTTATAGGTAGAGGAATACACCTTGATAGACGGTCGCTCTTTGTAGGTCATGCTATCAAGGAAGGTCCCTGTACTTTCCTATTCGAGGGCAAAACCCTTGTTAATGCTTTGAAAACACGTAAGTGTCATTGCTATGAATAAGCTG
>CAZTML010000053.1:0-1550 GCA_964614935.1 uncultured Clostridia bacterium
TTGTCAAAATCAAGAACTCTTCCGTTAAGTGCAATTTTATTGCATTTATTTATAATAATATCAGGAGCTCCCTTTGTAAATGAAACAACTTTTCCTTCTAAATAATTCGAGTGGAAGGTTGTCATCATTTTCCTTGAAGAATCAAAAGGAAGTTCTGAAATTCGCGGGTAGATCATATTTAATTGTTCAGAAGTTTGTCCTAATTTGCCTGCTAGTGTAACAATCGCTCCCTCTGTTGGATCCCCTATAATTTTATAAGCGCCTGATGAATCATCTAATTTAGCATCATTTGACAAAGTACCTATGGATATTAGATTCCTTAAATTAGGAAGTGAGTTAATACCTATTATTCTTCCATTTAATCTCACATCTCCCCTTGGCTCATACCCGATCCCTTCAATATCCAAAATTTTATCATCAACATATGCTTTTACTACAGTCATCTCGTTTTGTGTCAAAGTTCCTGTCTTGTCTGAGCAAATAACCGATGTTGCACCTAAAGTTTCAACTGCTAAAAGTTTTTTAACAATGGCATTTTTTCCTGCCATTCTATTCATACCAATAGCCAGAACAATTGTAACTATTGCGGGCAATCCTTCCGGTATGGCAGCAACAGCAAGACTTATAGAAGTTAATAGCATATGTAGTGGTTGTCTGCCTTGGAGCATGCCTACTATAAAGACTATGATGCATATAGCAATTGTCAGTGTCCCAAGAACCTTGCCAAGCTGGTTTAATTTTAGCTGTAAGGGAGTATCTTCTTCACTGTAGGTTTGAATTTTCACGGCTATATTTCCAATTTCAGTATTGTGACCTGTTCCAGTAACAACACCCCTACCCCGGCCATATGTAACTATTGTGCTAGAAAATCCCATATTATGCCTGTCCCCAATTCCAACACTGCCAACTATTTTTGCTTTTGCATCCTTTTCAACGGGAACTGATTCTCCTGTAAGCGACGCTTCCTCAATTTTTAAATTTGAGCTTTCCAAAATTCTTATATCAGCAGGGATTATATCCCCTGCTTCCAAGACAACCACATCTCCGGGAACAATTTCTGCTGCAGGTATTAGGACCAAATTTCCTTCCCTTAGGACTTTAGCATTAGGAGCACTAAGCTTTTGTAAAGCTTCTACCGACTTTTCTGCTTTCCCTTCCTGGTAGATACCAAGGATAGCATTTATAACTACTATTGCTAAAATAATTATTGCATCTTCCTTTTCACCCACAAATGCTGATACACCTGCTGCTACAAGCAAAATAACGATTAAAAAATCTGCAAATTGACCTATAAATTTAGACAGTATGCTCTTCTTAGCTTGTTCTTCCAATTCGTTTGTACCGTAGACTTCAATTCTTCTTTTTGCTTCCTTTTCACTTAAACCTACACTTAAATCTGTGTTTAGTTCCTTTAAAACTTCACCTTTGCCTTTGTTATACCATTCCAAATTATTTTCCTCCTGTAATAATTTGTTATTGAAACATTAGTATAATATATTGGCTTTATTTTTATTTATTACATAAATTTGTACAACCTTTCCCCAAAGACT
>CAZTML010000053.1:1650-10733 GCA_964614935.1 uncultured Clostridia bacterium
GGTGTGTCCCCCTTCTCTGGCTAAGCAAATAATAAAAAATACCCTCCAGATTTAAAGGAAGGTATTTCAGTATTTTCAGTATCTTTATTGGCCACCTAGTATTTGTCCCATTCTGACTCCCATGACGGAAGCCATCATTAAACCTCTGGTCCAGCCACTTGCATCGCCTAAACAATATAAATTTTTAATATTGCTTTCAAATTTTTCGCTTAATTGAACCTTGTTACTGTAAAATTTCACTTCAGGACCGTAAAGAAGCGTCTCCGTTCCTGCAAATCCAGGCACCACAACATTTAATGCTTCTATAAAATTCAAAATATTAGTCATTGTTCTATAAGGCATAGCTGATGTAATATCCCCAGCTACAGCATCAGGCAAGGTGGGTATAACATTTGACCTGGACAATTCATGCTGCCATGTTCTTTTACCGTCCAATATATCACCATATCTTTGTACTAAAATTTTTCCGTCTCCAAGCATGTTTAAGAGCTCTGCAACCTTAGTGCCGTACTTGATGGGTTCATTAAAAGGATTTGAGAAATTATGAGAACTTAATATAGCTAAATTTGTATTATTTGTTTTTCTATCCTTATATGAATGACCATTAACAACAGCAAGATTGTTGTCGTAATTTTCCTGACTGACAACACCTCCCGGATTCTGACAGAAAGTTCTTACCTTGTCTCTAAATGGCAGGGGATATCCTATTAATTTTGATTCATACAAAATATTGTTTACCCTTTCCATTACTTCATTTCTTACTTCAACTCTTACCCCTATGTCAACAGTGCCTGCTCTGTGGTCTATATTATGTTTTACACATATTGATTTAAGCCAGTCTGCTCCCTTCCTGCCGGCAGCTATAACGACAGTATCAGCATATATTTTTTCACTGGTTTTTTTCTTTATAGCATCAGTAATGGCAACACCTCTAATTAACCTGTCTTCAACTATAATGTCTGTGGCCTCTGTGTTAAATTTAATTTCTACGCCTTGGTCTATTAAATATGTTTCTATTTTTCCATATATTTCTTGAGCTTTTTCTGTACCTAAATGTCTTATGGGACAATCCACGAGCTTGAGACCTGCTTCAATAGCTTTTCTTCTAACTTCCTTAATTTCTTCTTTGGCCTCAATACCTTCAACCTTATGATCTGCGCCAAATTCCAGGTAAATTGCATCTGTGTATTCTATCATCTCTTGAGTAAAATCATAACCTATTAATTCAGGTAGATCTCCTCCAACTTCAGGACTTAAAGACAACTTACCGTCTGAAAAAGCTCCTGCTCCTGAAAATCCAGTTGTAATATTACAATAAGGCTGACAATTAATACACTTTTTTGTTACATCCTTAGGACATTTTCTCTTTTCAATTGCCCTTCCCTGTTCAATCAACAATATTTTTTTATCAGGACTTAGCCTCTTCAATTCCAGGGCTGTAAATATCCCTGAAGGACCTGCCCCTACTATTATCAAATCGTATTTCATAATTTTCTCCTTAAAATTCTACTAAAACAAGAGCATTCTCGTTTAGTCCTGACAACACTTCCACATTAGTGCCATCTTCAAGACCTATTGTTATTTCTGTCTCTATTTCTTCATTCTCATTTATAACAGTTACATACTTTTTATTTTCTTTCTCATAAACTGCATCTTTACTAACCAACAAAACATCATTTTTCTCCTGTAATACTATTTCTACATCAACTTCTGTTCCCAATTTATAACTTGTATCATCTAAGTCAGCTTCAATCCTGACACGTTTTTGTGAAACACCAAGGTCGGAAATTTTCGCCTGAGCTTTTGGATAAATTCTGTTTATTGATAGTTCCTTTATAACTTGGTCATTATCCATAATATTATAAGGCATTCCCTTTATAGCTTCCATGGCATCTTCCGCCAGTACCTCTACGTAAATCCCAAGATTTAGGTCATCTTGAATTTCTACTACCGGAACCCCTGCCTGTGTCATGCTACCTTGATAAACATTTAGCTCAGTAATCACCCCATCAAATTCAGCTTTTATGGAAGATTGCTCAATATTTTTCTCCAAGATTTTAATCTGTATCATTACTTCGTCAATTTGAGCTTCATATTGTTTTTTAACATTTGATGAAACTCCTTGAATCATCATGCTATAATTGTTATTTGCTTCCTGAAGCTGGTTTTCCAATACTGCAACATTATTTTTTGCTTCATCGTATTCTACCTGACTAACAACATTATTTTCATACAAGCTTTCAATCTTTTCAAGATTGCTTCTAGCAAAACTTAAATTTGTTTCAATAGTACTTATGTTGAGCTTCACATTTGAAATTTCTTGAAAGTCTGCTCCCTTGATGGATTCGTTATATGACGCTGTGATTGCTTCAATTTGTTTATTTGCTCTTTCAATCTCCAAATCAAAATTATTTTCATAAACTAAAATTATATCGCCTTTTTTAACCTTGTCTCCAACAGACACATTAAGTGTTTTAACCCTTTGACTCATGTCTGAATAAAAGGTATTAACCCTTTTAGAAAATACTATTCCTGTTTCATCTACAGTGTTTTTAATAGCCCCTATTTTTACCTGAGATGTTTCTGGTAAGTCAGTCTGTCCTCCCAACAATAATGAAGCTATTATAAAAATTATTATTATTACTCCTGCCCCTATAATATACTTCTTCTTCATCATTAACCTCCAATTTAGGTAATCCTACTTTTTAGTGATTGCATAAAATCTAATTTATGGATCTTCATATATGTCATAAGCTGGGCTGAAATTATAAATATTATGGTTAAAATAATTGCGATTACTATTTCTCTTGTGGAAATATGCCCTTGTAAAGTATATATGTCAGTATTAAAGGCTATTCCCATATAATCTATAAGCCACTTGCCTAAGGGTATGCCCCCTATTATTCCAAGTATGGACATAATCATATTCTCCTTAATAAGCATCTTGAATATTTCACCCTTAGTAAAGCCCATTACCCTTAAGGAAGAAAACTCCAAGGTTCTTTCGTTGATACTCATGAGAGTCATGCTGTACAATATTACAAATCCCAAAAGACCTGAAAAGACGACCATAAATCCCATGAAGACGGTGATAAGTCCTGTAAATTCTTCAAAAACACTCTGCATTTCTTCTTGGGACTGAATTGACATAATATTATTTATGTTATCCAGTTTAATATTAACATTATCATCTGAATTTATATATAGGCCATTTATGATTCCTTTATCAAGAAACTTCTTGTTAACATAATTAATATTCATGTAACCGTTCATTCCTAAACTTTGCTCTAAGACCCCCGTCACTGTTACGTATTGGCTGTCACTGTCTGGTATGAAAGATTCTAATAATATTCTGTCTCCCTTATCTGCATTAAGAGCCTTTGCTAAATTTGAAGAAAGAAGTATTCCTTCTTTAGGAATATTAAGCTTATTTCCATCTATGTCTTTAAATTCATAAAATTCAGTATTTTCTTCAAGGCCAATTAGATTAACAATTTTAGAGTGTCTACCGTTACTAATTTCAAAGGGCAGCTCAATTCTTCCCTCCATATGGTTATAAGAAATTAGCTCTTTAACTTCTTTAAGGACTTTTTCATCTTGAAATCCGCTAAATCCTACGTTGTATTCCATTTTCATAAATTCCGTGTAATGTTTTACCATCATTGCATCTATTATTTCATTCATCCACATGGTCATAATCATTAGGCTGCAAGTAATGCTTACAGCTGCAGCAATGAATAAAAACTTTTTCTTTTCTCTGAATATATTTCTGCAAACAATTCTCCATGAAAAGGAAAGCTTATTCCAGAAAAATTTAAAGTTTTCAAGAAGTATTCTTTTACCTTGCTTTGGTGATTCCGGTTTCATAGATTCTGCAGGGTTAATTTTAAGTATAGACCTTATTCCCCAAAATCCTGCCACAAGGCAAAATATTAGTGATAGGAGAATTGAAACAATAATTTTGTTATAATAAACTTGAACCGTTAACATTGGAATGTTGAAAAATTCCAGGTACATATCAGTCATTGCCCCTGAGGCTGCTGTCCCAATTAGAGAACCTAGCATCCCCCCTATTAATCCTACAGAAGCAGCATATTTTAAATAATGAGTGAGAATTTCACCATCCAAAAAACCAACAGCCTTTAAAACGCCTATTGAAGTTCTGTCCTTCTTAACAACACGAGATAGCATAGTGGATAGCATTATTCCTGCAAATATTAAAAACACTATAGGTATGGACTCAGAGACTCTTTCAAGTCCGGAGATTTCTTCATTCATCATACTGTTGCTCAATTGCTCATCCCTATCTATAACTCTCATGACGCCATATTTTTTAAGCTCATTTTCTAAAAAAGTTTTTGTTTTTTTAATACTTTCCTGATTATTTACCTTTATGACAACTTCATTGAAATAAGCCTTGCCAGATATTTTTTGCAAATAACCTTCTTCAATATAAACTACCCCAAATTTTTCATAATTAGGAAGAAGAACTTGCTCATTTTCCATCAAGTAGACATACTCAGGGCTTGAAGCAATTCCAGATACTATGAACCTATGATTACTACCATTTATATTAAGGATAATTTCATCCCTAATATCAAGACCCCTTGCATCAGCAAACTGATCAATAAGAATTACATCCCTTTCAGAAAGTGTACGTCTTCCCTTTTTTATATATAATTCATTGATTTTATTTTCCTTACTATCAACAGACACAGCTCTTACATTTACCCTGTCATCATCATTGTCTGTAATAAATCTAAAATCAAGCGAAAGTCTAACATCGGCTTGGCGGATATTTTCAATACCCTCCAATTCCCTTTCCAATTTTTTAGGTAGACTTGTCGCACTTACAAAAATATCTGCAAATTTAGTGGTATTGTAATAATCATCCAAGGAATCTCTTAAATTTGTGGCAGAATTATTGACTGCAGTAAAAATAAAAAGGCC
Source organism: uncultured Clostridia bacterium (assembly GCA_964614935.1). Taxonomy (GTDB): domain Bacteria; phylum Bacillota; class Clostridia; order Tissierellales; family Sedimentibacteraceae; genus Sedimentibacter. Next base: position 6,601 of record CAZTML010000053.1, read on the forward strand.
TGTAATAATTATAGACAGAACTGCAATATATTGACCCTTAGTATTTTTAATCATTCTGAAAAGTCTTAAATCCAACTTTTTCATTACCATTCAATCCTTTCAGGTTCAAGAGGTTTTTCATTTTCAATAATTTCTGTTATGGTACCGCTTCTCATTTTAATTACCTTGTTAGCCATTTGTGCTATTGATGCATTATGGGTAATTACAACTACAGTATTTTTGTACTTTTTATTTACGTCCTTTAAAACCCTAAGTATTTGTATGCCTGTTTCAAAATCAAGTGCTCCCGTTGGTTCATCGCATAACAAAATCTGGGGATCCTTAGCAACAGCCCTAGCTATGGCAACTCTTTGCTGTTCCCCACCACTCATTTGAGAAGGAAAATGATCTGACCTGTCCCCAAGTCCAACCGCTTCCATCACATCATCAATGTCAACAGTACTATTAGTTATTTCCGCAACCAATTCCACATTCTCCTTAGCAGTAAGGGTTGCCATAAGATTATAGAACTGAAAAACAAAACCAATTTTATACCTTCTATACATGGTAAGTTCTTTGTCCGTATAATTTGTTATGAGCTCATTATTAAAAAGAACATTCCCACTAGATGGAGTATCCATTCCCCCCATTATGTTAAGAAGTGTAGATTTACCTGAACCACTAGGCCCTAGTATAACAATAAATTCGCCCTTTTCCACTTCAAAGCTGACATCTTCTAATGCCTTGACCGTCACTTGACCCATTTGGTAGTACTTGCTTAAGTTTTCAATTTTTAATACTGTTTCACTCATAAATTCCCCCTAAAAATTTGCTTTCACTTGCATATGTTATTGCTATGAATGCACGCAAGCGTCATTGCTATGAATAAGTCGCGAAGCGGCGTGTCATTCTGAACCGCAGGTAAAGAATCTTATCTTTTACTTCTGATTCTCTATTTCTTCAGCTAAATCATTTAAATAAATCCATCTTTCCATCTTTTCTTCTAACTGAAGTTCTGCCTGATGCTTTTTTTCAAGCAATTCTTGCAACTTTACATAATCTGTGGCATGCTTTTCCAAGAGCTTTTCAATATTTAAGATTTTATCTTCTATATTAGATATATCTTCATCAATTGTATTATATTCCTGCTGTTCTTTATAAGTAAATTTAAGTTTTTTTGGTTTTTCTCTTTCTATTCTTTCTTCTTTTGCCGGTTTTTGCCTTTCTTCTATGGATTTTTGGTTAAAAGCTCTCTCAGATTGATATTCTGTATATCCCCCATTGTATTCTACTACCCTTCCATCACCTGGTAATTCAAATATTGTATTTACAACCTTATCCAAAAAGTATCTGTCGTGGGATACGGTTATGACTGCTCCATTAAATGTCTCCAGATACTCTTCCAATATTGTAAGGGTTTCAATATCTAGATCATTTGTAGGCTCGTCAAGAAGCAAGATATTTGGGGCTTTCATTAAAATGCTCAATAAAAACAGCCTACGTCTTTCCCCACCTGACAGTCGACTAACAGTATTATATTGAACATCAGGAGTAAATAAAAACTTTTCAAGCATTTGGGATGCTGTAATTTTACCGTCTGCTGTATCTACAATTTCTGCTATACCTTTAATATAGTCTATTACCCTTAGTGATTCGTCTACTTCATCAGATTCCTGAGAAAAATAGCCTAATCTTACAGTGCTCCCGATGTCCACATATCCGCTGTCCGGCTTTATCTTCCGCGCGATCATATTTAATAACGTTGATTTTCCAACTCCATTGTTTCCAACTATACCAATTCTTGCGTCTCTTAAAACCGTATACTCAAAATTATCAATTATTATCTTATCACCAAATGCTTTGGTAATATTATTAATTTCAATTGTTTTTCTTCCAAGACGGGATGATATAGAGCTTAACTCTAATTTTTCATCTGTTTCTGTTATCAGTTGTTCTTGTAACTTTTCAAATTCTTGGATTCTTCCTTTTGCCTTTGTACCCCTAGCCCTGGCCCCTCTTTGAATCCAAGCAAGCTCTTTTTTATACAGTGACTGTCTTTTCCTTTCGGTACTCGATTCCATATCTTCTCTTAGGGCTTTTAATTCTAAGAATTTTGAGTAATTACCTTCGTAGGAATATAAATTACCCCTATCTATTTCAACGATTTTATTGCATACTCTGTCCAAAAAATACCTGTCATGTGTTACCATTAATATTGCAATATTTTGCCTAATTAAATAGTTCTCCAACCATAGGATCATATCATTATCCAAATGATTTGTGGGTTCATCCAGGATTAATAGTTCACAAGGATTAACCAAGGCACTTGCTATTGCAAGTCTTTTCCTTTGGCCTACGGACAAGAGTTTAACCTCTTTATCAAATTCACTTATACCTAATTTATTTAATATAGCCTTTGCTTCATATTCCATAAGCATTCTGTTTTCTGAAGATGTGTTTATAAAAACTTGTTCTAATACAGTTGCGCTTTCACTAAATTCAGGATCCTGAGTTAAGTAACTTAACCTTGCTCCATTACTATATATAACATCACCACTATCTGGTTCCTCAATTTGTGCTGCAATTTTTATCAAGGTTGATTTGCCGGAACCGTTAACACCAACTAAACCAACTTTGTCATTATTCTTTATATATAAGTTAATCTTATCTAATAATGTTTTTTCACTAAAACTCTTAGAAACATTTTCTAATGTTAATATCATTTTTATACCTTTCAAATTAATATGGATATATTATATCATTTTATAGTAAATAAATAAACATGTTTATAGAAAGTCAACAACTATTATACATGACTATAGCCCCATTATATACACAACAAAACCCATATGACATGTTTTATATCATACGGGTTTCTATCATATCTAACTTTATATTTTCCATTAAAGTGTTAATTCAAATTATCAATAAATAAGTACTAAGACTCTTTAACTATTGAGTCAAAAGTAATTTGTTCTGCTGTTCCTTCTTTTTGTCTTTGGGGGATACGCCCATTCCTAAATTCATAAAGAGGGCAATCAGTAACTAAACAGCCTCTTATCTCCCAATATTGGTTATTGCTACATTCGTAACATTTTTTTCTAATTGCCTGTAGTGGTGTAGTAATCTCCTTCATTTCATCACCTTCGTTAATCTATTATAATTACTTTCGATTTAATTGTATCATATAAGCGATTGAATTGGAATGAAAATGTCATTAGATGTTAGTTTTTATGTCATATCCCAGTAGATAATACAGATTATTATTAAAATTAAATTCTTTAATTACATCAAGTCCAAGTTTATTAACATGGGCATTATATGATCTGCCATTAATTTGATTAATAAATGTTATTAAAAACCGGTATCTATCTTTCATTTGTAGCATTGAAAGTTCAAATATTTTTGGTAATACTTCTGTATTTCGATATTGTTTGTCAATACAAATAGGTCCATACTGATAAGAGTTACTAACCGAAAGTGTGATATCAAGATATTTTGTGTTTGGCAGGTCATTTATCATATACTGAAACAATGGCCATGCCGACCAGTATTGCCAGGACGCTACCATGGCATAAGCAATAATTTTATCACCATCACAGGCTATAGTAAGCCCGTTCTCTTTTTCTATTAACTCCTTAAATTGCGTTTCTGTAAATAAGGTTGTTACAAATCCATCCGACTTATCCTCTTCTGCTATAGTTGAGATATGATATTTCTTTTGTAGCTGTGAAACTCCATAAATATCCCTTGTAGTTGCATTTCTATACTCCATGATTTTCATCCTTTCAGTAATTTTATAGTTTATAAAATTGACATCCAATCATATCATTATTTTTTAGAATTGGTAGAATAGACAAACTTACATTCCAGTATGGTTCAATTATAAGGATGAACAGTTTAAAGAACTGATAGAGAAAGAAAAATTTACATTCCAGTATGGTTCAATTATAAGCATATTGGAAAAGAAACGGTAATAATATTGCAAGTGTATTTACATTCCTATATAGTTCAATTATAAGGGCTTTATGATACAAAGTAAAGGAAGAATAAACATATTTACATTCCAGTATGGTTCAATTATAAGCAGGACGGGAAGGGACAAAAAGACAGATATGTTCCTAATTTACATTCCAGTATGGTTCAATTATAAG
>CAZTML010000054.1:0-10605 GCA_964614935.1 uncultured Clostridia bacterium
GATGTATCCAAAGTAGAAAATGGCACCTTGTATGTAAACAAAGAAGAAGTAAAAGCATTAGTTCTAGAAAATCAGAATTTTAAGTCAGCAGAAGTGGAACTGGCAAAGCCGGGAGAAAGCGTTCGTATAATGCCTGTTAAAGATGTTATAGAACCAAGGGTTAAGGTTGAAGGGCCTGGTGGCATATTTCCAGGTATGGTTAGCAAGGTTGAAACAGTAGGTTCTGGAAAAACAAATGTATTAAAAGGGGCAGCTGTAGTAACAACAGGTAAAATAGTTGGATTCCAAGAAGGTATTATTGATATGACTGGACCTGGAGCAGATTATACTCCTTTCTCACAACTTCAAAATTTGGTATTAGTTTGCCAACCTATTGATGGTTTAAAACAGCATGAACATGAAAAAGCTTTAAGATTTGCAGGTTACAAGGTAGCCTTATATCTTGGAAAACTTGCACAAAACTTACAAGCTGATGAAGTTGAGGTATTTGAAACACCAACTTTAACAGAAGGTATAAAAATGTACCCAGACCTTCCAAGAGTAGCTTATGTTGAAATGCTTCAAAGCCAAGGACTAATGCATGATACTTATGTTTATGGGATTGATGCGAAACAATCATTACCTACTTTGATTTATCCAACTGAAGTTATGGATGGTGCTATCGTAAGCGGTAACTGTGTATCTGCATGCGATAAAAATACTACTTATCATCATTTAAATAATCCGGTAATACATGATTTATTTGCAGAGCATGGGAAGACACTTAATTTTGTTGGTGTAATAATAACTAATGAAAATGTTTATCTTGCAGACAAGGAAAGATCATCTAATTGGTCTGCTAAATTAGCAGAGTTTTTAGGCGTAGATGGTGTTGTTATTTCTGAAGAAGGATTTGGAAATCCAGATACAGACCTAATAATGAATTGTAAAAAAATTGAAGCTAAAGGCATTAAAACAGTCCTTATTACTGATGAATATGCAGGAAGAGATGGTACATCTCAGTCATTAGCAGATGCAGATGTATTAGCCAATGCAGTTGTTTCTGGAGGAAATGCAAATGAAGTAATTGAATTGCCTCCTATGGAAAAAATTATTGGTTATGCTGAAGTTGCAGATGTTATAGCAGGAGGATTTGATGGATCTTTGCATAAGGATGGAAGTATTACTGCAGAGCTTCAAGTTATTACAGGGGCTACTAATGAAATGGGCTTCAATAAACTTAGTGCCAGATAGGAAGGGAGGAGAAAATAATGCTAAAGGTTGTTCATTATATTAATCAGTTCTTTGCCAATGTTGGTGGAGAAGAAATGGCTCACATTCCTGCTGAAGTAAGAGAAGGTTACCTTGGACCCGGTTTAGCCTTCAAACAAGCATTTAAGGATGAAGCTGAAATAGTGGCTACGATTGTATGTGGAGACTCATATTTTAATGAGAATACAGAAGAAGCCAAAACAATAATTCTTGAAATGGTTAAGAAATACGACCCCGATATATTTATTGCAGGACCTGCATTTAATGCAGGAAGATACGGTGTTGCTTGCGGTACTATTGCACAGGCTGTGAAAGATGAATTAAATATTCCAGTTCTAACAGGAATGTATATCGAAAACCCCGGTGCTGATATGTTTAAAAACAATATTTATATTGTATCTACAAAAAACTCTGCTGCAGGTATGAGGGATGCTGTTAAAAAGATGGCTCCTCTTGCACTAAAACTTGCAAAGGGTGAAAAAATTGGAGCATCCAAAGAAGAAGGTTACATGCCTAACGGCAAAAGAGTTAATTTCTTTGAAAAAGAAAGAGGCTCAAAAAGAGCAGTTAAGATGTTATTGGCAAAATTAAATGACAAGGATTTTGAAACAGAATTTCCAATGCCTGATTTTGATAGAGTTGAAGCAAGTCCGGCAATAAAAGATATTACAAAAACTAGGATTGCACTAGTTACTTCAGGAGGAATTGTTCCTAAAGGAAATCCTGACCACATTGAATCATCGAGTGCTTCTAAGTACGGCAAGTATGACATTGAAGGGATTATGGACTTAACCGAAGAAACATATGAGACAGCCCACGGTGGTTACGACCCTGTATATGCTAATTTAGACCCTGACAGAGTACTACCGGTTGATGTTTTAAGAGAATTTGAAAAGCAAGGCAAAATAGGAAGCCTACATAGATATTTCTATTCTACTGTTGGTAACGGTACTGCAGTAAAGAGTGCAAAAGCATTTGCTGCTGAATTTGCTCAAGAACTAAAAGCTGATGGAGTGGACGCAGTTATACTCACATCAACCTGAGGTACCTGTACGCGTTGCGGTGCAACGATGGTAAAAGAAATTGAAAGAGCAGGAATTCCTGTAGTACATATGTGTACTATAGTTCCTATTTCATTAACTGTTGGGGCTAACAGAATTGTTCCAACTATAGCAATACCTCACCCATTAGGAAATCCTTCATTATCTTTAGAAGAAGAAAGAGATATAAGAAGAGACTTGTTAACTAAAGCTTTAAAAGCTTTAGAAACAGAAGTAACAGAACAGACAGTATTTGAAAAGTGAGCAGATGACCCAAATCTTCGATTTGGTGTCAGTCGCTCATCCTGAGCGACAGCGAAGGATCTCATCGCATAAGTATAAACATAAGATTCTTCACCTGCGGTTCAGAATGACAGACAATAAAGATTTTACGAAAAGAGGTGTTTTATGGGCAAAATTTATGATGTAATAATTATTGGAGCAGGTCCTGCTGGATTATCAGCCGGTGTTTATGCCGGTAGATCAAGACTTAGCACGTTAATTATCGAAAAGGAAAAAGATGGAGGGCAAATTGTACTAACATCTGAGGTTGAAAACTATCCGGGATGTTTAGAGGGTGAATCAGGTCCTACATTAGTAGATAGAATGGCTGATCAAGCTAAGCGTTTTGGAGCTGAAAAAGTCTACGATGAAGTTGTAGAAGTAAAACTTGAAGGAAAAGAAAAAGTTCTTATAGGAAAGAAAGGCGAGTACAAATCTAAGACAGTAATAGTTGCCGGTGGCTCAACTTCAAAACAAATAGGTTGCCCTGGAGAAAAAACTTTTACAGGTAAAGGCGTTTCATACTGTGCAACTTGCGACGCTGCATTCTTTGAAGATTTTGAGGTGTTTGTAGTAGGAGGCGGCGACACTGCTGTTGAAGAAGCTATATACTTATCAAAATTTGCCAGGAAGGTATCTATTGTTCACAGAAGAGATGAGCTTAGGGCTGTTAAATCAATTCGCGAAAAAGCAGAAGCAAATCCAAAGATTAACTTTATTTGGGATTCTGTTGTAAAGGAAATTAAAGGTGATGGCCTTGTTTCTTCAATAGTTTTAGAAAATGTTAAAACAAAAGAATTAACAGAAATATTTGCAGATGAAGATGATATGACTTTCGGTATATTCGTATACATCGGTTATGAACCTAAAACAAAAATATTTGAAGGAATTTTAAATATTGAGAATGGTTATATTGTAACTGATGAAAATATGAAAACAAATATTGATGGTGTTTTTGCAGCCGGTGATATTAGAGCTAAAAGCTTAAGACAAGTAATAACTGCAGCTTCTGATGGAGCTATAGCAGCGGTACAGGCTGAAAAATACATAGATGAGCTCTAGGAGGTAATAATGTTATTATTAGATAAAACAAATTTTGAGACAGAAGTATTACAAGGCCAAGGATATATTTTTGTAGACTTTTTTGGAGATGGTTGTGCTCCTTGTGAAGCTTTGATGCCTCATGTTGAAGGGTTTTCAGAGAAATATGGAGACAAATTAAAGTTTACAAAATTAAATACATCAAAAGCAAGAAGAGTTGCTATTGGACAAAAGGTCTTAGGTTTACCGGTTATGGCTATATATAAAGATGGAGTTAAAGTTGAAGAATTAATAAAAGATGATGCAAGTCCTGAAAATATAGAAGCCATGATTCAAAAATATATTTAAATAGGAGGAAATTATGAGCATATTACAAGATAAGAAAATTATCATAATAGGCGACAGAGATGGAATACCAGGCCAGGCTATTGATGAATGCATTAAGACAACTGGCGGCGAAATTGTATTCTCATCAACAGAATGCTTTGTCTGAACTAGCGCAGGCGCAATGGATTTGGAAAATCAAAAGAGGGTTAAAGAATTTGCTGAAAAGTATGGTGCTGAAAATTTAGTAGTTATACTTGGAGCAGCAGAAGGTGAAGCGGCAGGTCTTGCTGCAGAAACCGTAACAGCCGGAGACCCTACTTACGCAGGTCCATTGACAGGAGTTCAGTTAGGACTCACAGTATATCACATTTGTGAACCGGAAATAAAAGAGTTAGTTGATGAAGCAGTTTACGATGAACAAATAAGCATGATGGAAATGGTTTTGGACATCGATGATATAATTAGTGAAATGTCTGCCATAAGAGAAGAATTTGGTAAGTTCCTCTAAAGGAATAGTGCGGGGACACACCTCTACTTTTGGGTAAATATTTGGAGTATGGGAATGTCCCCAAACAGCAGTGGGTTACATCTAAATATATAAAAATTTGCTTCGTAGAAATGCGAAGCAAATTTTGAATATGATATTATATTTTCTTATGACCTTATGTAAACAATATTAAAATTTTATATGAAATGGAGGTTACTATGAACAGTGTGATTTTGGGATCTTCTTATATTATGGCTTTTGCACCGGACATGGTTATTCATAACGGTACGACACAGACAACAGAAAGAACTGTAAATCCCAACTCTGAGTATTTAAAAGATATAAGAAATCATTTAAGAAGTTTTGACCAAGTTGTAGGTTACTTGCCGAATCAAGTATATATAGGAAATGTTACACCTGACGAATTAAGTACATATGAAATGCCTTGGCATGATAAATTACATGAAGGTGCTACAAGAGAAGGTAAATTCGGGGAAATAATGCCTCAAGATGAGTTTATTGTTCTGATACATATTTGTGATGCATTTGATTTAGTCAAACTTGAAAAACAATTTGTTTCAGAAACAAAAGAAAAACTTGAAAAGCATCCTCTTTTCGATGATTCTCTATTAAATAGAATCAAGGAAGGAGAAAATTACGAATCAATCAAAAAATATGTTGATGAAGAACATGCTGAGCCTTTATATAACAATGGAGACTTAATAGGATGTGTAAAAAGGGCTCATGATATTGACATTAACCTAAGTGGGCATGTAATGCTTGAAAATTTAGTATCAAAAGCTTCAAATGTATTGGCTTTATTAAACCTAGTAAGCAAAAATAACATAAATAAAGAAGAAATAGAATATGTTATTGAGTGTTCTGAAGAAGCATGTGGTGACATGAATCAAAGAGGCGGAGGAAACTTTGCCAAAGCATGTGCAGAAGTAGCAGGTTTTGTTAATGCTACAGGATCTGACACCAGAGGTTTTTGTGCAGCACCAACACATGCAATAATCCAAGCAGCCGCCTTGGTTAAGGCAGGAGTTTATAAAAAGGTTATGGTATCAGCCGGAGGTTCTACTGCAAAATTAGGTATGAACGGCAAAGACCACATTAAAAAGGGATTTCCAGTTTTAGAAGATACTGTTGGAGGATTTGCTGTATTAATTGGCCAAAATGACGGTTTAAATCCAGAAATAAACCTAGACCTTGTAGGAAGACATACTGTTGGAACAGGTTCTTCACCTCAAGCAGTTATAACTTCCTTAGTTTCTTCACTAGATAAAGCAGGAATGAAAATAACTGATGTTGATAAGTACTCGGTAGAAATGCAGAACCCAGAAGTAACAAAACCTGCAGGAGCAGGAGATGTTCCCTTGGCAAACTATAAAATGATTGGTGCCTTAGCTGTAAAGCGTGGAGAAATAGATAGAAAAGAACTAGCTGATTTTACTGAAAAACATGGTATGACTGGTTGGGCTCCTACTCAAGGTCATATACCTTCAGGTGTTCCATATCTAGGTTTTTGCAGAGAAGATATACTATCAGGCAAAATTAAAAATGCAATGATAGTTGGTAAAGGCAGCCTATTTCTCGGAAGAATGACTAATTTATTTGATGGAGTATCCTTTATTATTGAAGCAAATAAAGGAAGTCACAAGGAAGAATCCACAATTTCAGAGGATCAGGTAAAGAAATTAATTGCTAATGCCTTAAAAGATTTCGCTTCAAATCTGTTAAACGAACAGGAGTGAGGGTATGTCTGAAAAATTAGTAAAGCAAACAATATCTAAGGTTTTTAATCAATTGGCTGATACCCTATTAAGCGGAGAGTATGGCCAAAAACCAAAAGTTGCGATTACTGGACTGGGAAACGAACATGGAGAGGACGAAATATTTAAAGGAGCCATAAGTGCTTCGAAATTCGGTATTGAACCTCTTGTTATTGCTACAAAAGCACATGAAGGTCTTACTACTAAAGTTGTAGATTCAGAACAAAAAGCTCACGAAGTTATGGAGGACTTGCTGAATTCAGGTGAGGCTTCAGCAGCTGTAACAATGCACTATGCCTTTCCAATAGGAGTATCCACTGTAGGAAGAATTATTACTCCTGGTAAAGGGAAGGAAATGTTTATTGCAACTACAACAGGTACTTCATCTACAGATAAAGTTGAAGGAATGGTCAAGAATGCTATCTATGGAATAATTACTGCAAAAGCTTGCGGTATTAATAATCCCACTGTTGGAATTTTAAACATAGATGGAGCTAGACAGACTGAAATTGCTTTAAATAAACTTAAAAATAACGGATATGATATCACCTTTGCAAAATCTGAAAGAGCTGAAGGTGGAGCTGTTATGAGAGGCAATGATTTGTTGACAGGTTCATGTGATGTTATGGTTATGGATTCCTTAACAGGTAACTTAATGATTAAAATATTCTCTTCCTATACTAGTGGAGGGAGCTATGAATCCTTAGGATATGGTTACGGTCCAGGTATTGGAGAAAACTTTGATAAATTGATACTTATTATTTCTAGGGCTTCAGGTGCACCTTTGATTGAAGGAGCAATGAGATTTGCAGGTGATTTGATTAAAGGAAACTGTTTAGAACTTGCAAAAGATGAATTTGAAAAAGCAAAAAAAGCAGGTTTAGATGCCATTTTGTCAGATATAAAATCTTCTAAAAAAAATCCAACTGAGGAAGAAATTCTTGCTCCAGTAAAAGAAGTTGTTACTTCTCAAATATCGGGAATCGAAATTATGGACTTAGAGGACGCAGTTAAACTGTTGTGGAAAAATGGAGTCTATGCTGAAAGTGGAATGGGATGTACAGGACCAATTATATTAGTAAGCGAAGCTAAGACTAATGATGCTATAAAAATACTTGCAGATAATAATTATGTAGCAAGCGAACAAATTGATTGTTAAAGATGCCCTAACCCCATTTTTTAGAGTCTTTTTTCTGACAAATGGATGGTAGGTTATTCGCAACGAATTCCCAATTTATGCGACGCAAGGAGCAAATAAATTGGGAGTGAGACTGCGCTAAAGGTAAAAATTCTTCATTATTTTATAATGAAGAATTTTTTATTTATTAATGAATTTTATTACCAATTAATATTTTGTTGAAAAAAATTGAAAATTTGATATAATAGACATGTGAGGAGTGGTAATCATGAAAATGGGCTTTGAATTAAATCTATCCCAGACTCAAAAGCTTATAATGACACCGGAGTTAAGACAAGCAATACAAATACTTCAATTTAATAATGTTGAATTGACCGATTACATAAATAAACAATTGGAAGTTAATCCTTTTTTGGAATCTGTCGATAACAAAAGTGATGAATCCTCTTCAAATGATGAGCATGTGGTTGAAAGTAAAGAAAACGATGAGCTGGATTGGAGAGAATTAGCTGAAAAGTACGATGATTTAAGTTATAAAGTATATAACAAAACTACTGACAATGAAAACAAACAATCATTTGAAAGCTACACTTCTAAGAAACTTTCCCTCAAAGACCATCTAATGGTACAGCTAGGCATGACAGTAAAAACTAACAGGGAAAAGCGTATTGGGGAATTTATAATTGAATCTTTGGATAGAAAGGGTTATTTAGGATGCTCTTTACAAGATATCTCTTTATTGATAAATGAAGATGTTGTAGAGGTTGAAAGAGTTTTAAGACTAATACAAACATTTGATCCCGTTGGTATTGGGTCAAGAAATTTAAGCGAGTGTTTAATGTTACAGCTTAAGGAGAAAGGTATTCAAGACAAAAATGCCTATATAATAGTCGAAAACCATCTCGAAGATATTGCTACTAACAAAATGCAAAAGATCGCTAAGGAACTTCAAATTTCAGTTACGAGAGTACAAAATATTTGTGATATAATAAAAATGCTTGAACCTAAGCCATCAAGAGGGTTTGTAGTTGATAGTGATAATATTAGGTACATAGTTCCTGATGTAACCATTGAAAAGATTAACGATGAATATATAATTATAGTTAATGACGGATATCTGCCAACTATTACCATTAGTAGCTATTATAAGAATATGGCGGGTTCTTTAGATGATAAGGACGCAAGCAAATTCTTATCGGATAAATTAAATTCATCAATGTGGCTAATAAAAAGTATTGAACAAAGAAGAATGACTTTGTATAAAGTTGTTGAATCGATTTTAAAATTTCAAAGGGCATTTTTCGATGAAGGAAAGGAAGCGTTAAAACCTTTAGTATTAAAGGATGTGGCAGATGATATAGAAGTCCATGAGTCCACTGTCTCTAGAGCAACAAACGGAAAATATGTTCAAACACCTAGGGGGCTCTATGAACTTAAATATTTTTTTGCATCTAGCTTAAGTGAGACAGATGGAAACGAGGTATCATCTACAAGTGTTAAATCTTTTATTCAAAAAATTATTGATGAAGAAAATACGCAAAAACCATTGAGCGATCAGAAGATTGCTGAAAAATTAAATGAAGAGGGAATTAATATTTCAAGGAGAACTGTTGCAAAGTACAGAGATGAAATGAGAATACCCTCATCGTCTATGAGAAGAAGATATTAAAAAAAATATGCGAAATATATGCATATTTTTTTTTATTTAAAAAGGCTACACAATATTTATTTAGTATGTTATAATCTATTTGTTACATATTATCTTTATTGCAACAGATATCTGTTGCAATAAAGACTTTAAAAATAAAATACAAAATATATAATCGATTTATGGAGGATAATATGGTAAGAGTAGCAATTAACGGATTTGGAAGAATTGGAAGGCTGGCAGTTAGATTAATGGCTCAAGATGATGATTTTCAGGTTGTTGCAATCAACACAAATTCAGATGCAGAAACATTGACCTATTTGTTAAAGTATGATACTGCACATGGCAATTTCATGACTGATAAAATTTCCTACAAAGATAATATAATGTACTTAGATGGTAAGGAAATTATAACTTCAAGATTCAGAGATCCCTTAGAATGCAATTGGAAAGAGTTGGATATCGATTTAGTAATAGACTGCACTGGTGTATTCAATGACAAAGAAAAAGCAGAAGCTCATATTAAAGCGGGAGCAAAAAAAGTACTTCTTTCAGCACCGGGCAAAGGTGATTTAAAAACTATAGTTTACAATGTAAATCACGACATTTTAGATGGTAGTGAGACAGTTATATCTGCAGCTTCGTGTACAACAAACTGTTTAGCTCCCTTAGCAAAAGCAATTAATGAAGAATTTGGAATAGTTAAAGGCCTTATGACTACTGTTCATGCTTATACAAATGACCAGAACATCCACGATAATTCACATAAAAAAGGTATTATGGCAAGAAGAGGGCGTGCGGCTGCTGCAAATATAGTTCCTGCATCAACAGGAGCAGCAAAAACAGTTGGAGTTGTTATGCCTGAATTAAATGGAAAACTTGATGGTATAGCTCTTCGTGTTCCAACTCTTACAGGCTCCGCTGTTGATTTAACTGTAGAATTTGAAAGAAATGTAACTGTTGAAGAAGTGAATGCGGCAATAAAGAAAGCAGCTAACGAAACATTGGCATACACAGAAGATCCAATTGTATCAAGTGATGTTATTGGAAGCCATTATGCTTGCGTATTCGATGCTTTATCTACCCAAATTATTGAAGTAGACGGCAAGCAATTAATTAAATTAATTGCCTGGTACGACAATGAAATGTCATTTACAGCTCAATTAGTAAGAGTAGCAAAATATTGGGGTTCAATGAGATGACTATATAAATTGGTGAATGAGACTGCGAGATGACCTAACCCCATTTAACACCCCCCATTGGGTGAAAAATGTTAACTATATTTCGGAGGTTAATATGAATAAAAAAACATTGAAAGATTTAAACCTTCAAAACAAAAAAGTATTAGTCAGATGTGATTTTAATGTTCCTTTAGATAATGAGGGAAATATTACCGATGATATTAGAATAGTAAGCTCTCTTCCAACTATAAATTATCTTTTGGATAATGGAGCTTCTGTAATACTACTGTCACATCTTGGAAGACCAGATGGGACAGCAGACAGGAAATATTCTTTACAACCGGTAGCACAAAGAATAAGCTCACTTTTGGAAAGAGGCCTTTGTTTTGAAGACAGTGATGTAGTTGTTGATGACAAGGTTAAAGCAAATGCAGC
>CAZTML010000055.1:0-4673 GCA_964614935.1 uncultured Clostridia bacterium
TTGAAGGACAAGATGAATTTTGTGCAGCTGCATCTTCAAAAGATAGTCCTTTTTTAATGTCTTCTAATATTTCATTTGCCTTTTCTTCTGAATCAATTAATATATGGCTTGCTTTTACCATTTCAGCTTTATTGTACAAAGATTTATTAGCTTCATAAAACTCTTTTAATTCTTCTTCAGATACAGTAACTTTATTGAACAATTTTCTTAAACTGTACTGTTGTAGCATTGATTTTTTCATCTCATTGAATGCTTCTATAAATTCTTCTTCGCTTTCTAAGTTTCCTTCTACAGCATCAGAATACATTAATTCTTGCATTACAAGTTCATCAATAAGTTTCTTTCTTCCGTCTTGACCTTGAAAATATGCTGCGTTTTGTCCTAGGTTTTTCATTAAGCTGTTTAGATTTGATTCTTTAATTTCTCTTCCGTCAACAATAGCTAAAACTTTATTTTCCATTTTAATCTCCTAACAATAAATAGGAGGGTCTTCACCCTCCTTCAATTTTTCTATTCTTCTTCTTCCATGAATTCTAATAAATTAGTTAATTCAGCAATGCATTTGTCCTCATCTGAGCCTTTAGTTATAATAACTAACTCATCGCCCTTCATAGCGCCTAAGGCCATTATACTGATAATGCTTTTACCGTTTGCTTCTTGAATACCTTTTTTGATTATAATTTCACTATCAAAGTTTCTAGCCTTTTTTACAAATAAAGCAGCTGGCCTAGCATGCAGTCCAATCTTATTTTTTAGTACGACTTTTTGTGATCTCACTTTTTACACCTCTCTTTTCATGCTCGATTAAATCTTCAGCAATTTCTTCTATTTTTCTTAATCTGTGATTTACTCCTGATTTACCAAGGGGTGGACTTAACATTTGTCCAAGCTCCTTTAAACTAGCATTGTTGTGTTTAAGTCTTAAATATGCCAGTTCCCTTAAATTATCTGGAAGTTGGTCTATAACCTTATGTCTTTTTAATATTTTGATATTGTTTATCTGTCTCATTGATGTATCAACAATTTTGTCAAGGTTTGCAGTTTCACAATTTATCACTCTGTTTATTTGATTTCTTGTTTCCTTTACAGCCCTTATATTTTCAAAATTCAAAACAGCATTGTTTGCACCCATAAGAGCTAATAAGTCAGAAATTTGTTCACTTTCCTTAATATAAGTTACGAAGTTATTCTTTCTGTATATATTTTTTCCGCTTATTCCATAAGCTTTTAGAAGTTTTTGAAGAGTTTTGCTTTGTGCTTCCTTATTGCTTACAAATTCAGCATGATAAGATTTTTCGGGATTAGATATTGAGCCACTGCCCATAAATGACCCCTTTATGTAAGCCCTTCTGCTCGTGTCATCATTTAATAATTCTTCAGCTACTTCATAATTGAAATTCATAATATTAAAGTCGTTGTTTTTAACAATTTGTGTGTCTATAAGAAAGTCTTTAGTTGAATTTTCATCAATCTTAATTATATAATTATTAAGCTTTTTTAATCTGTTGCTTTTAGCCACACTTACTTCTGCATTAATGTCATAAGCTATTTTCAAAACCTTGAATATTCGTCTTGCAACTGCCGCATTTTCTGTTGAAAATTCAAATTCTAACTTGTTCAGACCCTTTATGGTAATAAATCCAACTGTTCTTACAAATGCAGCCACTTCAGCCTTAGCACTTATTACATCAGATATTTCCGTTCTGGACAGTTCATCTTTTATTCTCGAAGAAAATGTCATAGCATCACCTACTCATAGCTGTGAAACTTTATATCATCTACAGCCTTTTTAATAATCTTTCTTTCATCGTCATATCTGGCAACTGTTAATGATTTCTCAAAGGGTAGAAATTTAGCTTCTAAAAAGCCTTCATTCTTTTGAGCCCTACAAGTCATGTTTCTTGCCATCATTAAATACCAATGAACTTCTTTTTTTATATGTATTTTGTCAAGGTAAGAGGTGCGACTGAATTCGTAACTTATTTTTCCTAAGTATTTAATAGGAGTTACTTTTGCATTTGTTTCTTCATATACTTCACGCAAGGCTGTCTCTTTTAAAGATTCATTTTCCTCAACTCTGCCTTTAGGAAGAACCCAATCTCCGTTAAACTTTTTTAACATCAATATGCTGTTCTTAAAAAAAACTATTCCTCCTGCGCTTATTTCATCAATCATATTTGCCTACCTTTTAATATTGTTTTTATATAATAACACAATATCAAAAAAAATCAAACAAATATTTACATATTTAGTTCACCTTTAGTTTACATTAAAAACAAATAAAATACAATGTTTTTTGATATAAATATCTCAAATGTCAGGCCTCTGTCCGTAGAACTGAAAATAATCGACTCTCATATCGCCATTGAAAAGTTTCCTCTTCCTATCTGCCTTCCTTCCAAACTCCTTTTCAAAGTTTATTGAGGAAGTTATTACGTATGTAGACCATGTTTTGTCTTTGCCAAATACTTGACCTAATTTTTTGTGAATTTTAATTAAGTCTTCTTCATCCCCTATTCTTTCAGCGTAAGGAGGATTAGTTATTAGCACACCATAAGGGCACATAGGTTTATCAATGTGGGTGACATCCTTTACAAAAAATTCTATACAGTCATCAACACCTGCTTCTATTGCATTTTCTTGTGCAATTCTTATAGCTTTTTCGCTTACATCCGAAGCATAGATTTTAATTTCTGAACCTAAATCGATATTCTTTCTTGCTTCTGTTCTGGTATTTTTCCAATATTCTTCTTTGACTATAGGCCATTCCATGGATGCAAAATTTCTATATAAACCTGGTGCTATATTTCTTCCAATTAATGCAGCTTCAATTGCAATAGTTCCTGATCCACACATTGGATCATACAATACTCTATCTTTGTTCCAATAACTTAGCTTTATCAAGGCCGCTGCCATAGTTTCTTTTAGCGGAGCATGCATTGACTTTTCTCTGTATCCTCTTTTGAACAAACCCTCTCTTGCTCCAGTCGTATCTATTGAAATGGTTGCAATATCCTTGTGAAGAGATACTTGTATTGTAAATTCTGCACCTGTTTCTGGCATCCATTCTAAATCATAATGTTCGCAGAGTTTTTTAGAAACTGCTTTTTTTACAATAGCTTGACAGTCAGGCGTACTATATAACTTAGATTTCACAGATTTTCCCTTAACATTGAATTTACCGTCCTGCGTAATCCATTTTTCCCAGGGCAGGTCAAATGTTTTATCAAATAGTTCTTCAAAGCTTAATGCCTCAAATTGCCCCATTACTAACATCACTCTGTCAGCGCATCTTAAATGAATGTTAGTTTTACAGATATCTTGTATTTCTCCATCGAAATACATCCATCCATTATCTGTTACTGCATCTTTATAACCTAAATCTGCTAATTCTCTTTTTACTATTGCTTCCAGACCAAAGGCTGATATTGCAGCCAATTTTATTTTATCCATATGTTTCCTTCCTTTTGTGACAAGGGTGTATGACTTCCGACCCTAACGATTAGGATGACTAAAAGTTTTATTATAGTAATTTTCTATAAATAGGTCATTCAGGTTCCAAAATTTCTTAAATTCTTCGTATTCTATTTCTGCTGATTCTGTATTCTTATTCACCTTAGAAGCTCTTATAAGTATATTTTTAGGTGTATGATCCATAGATATAAATTCCATAAGCTGTACCTTATATCCCTTGGTCTCCAAAAATAAACTTCTAAGGGAATCTGTTACTAAAGAAGACATTCTTTCTTTAATAAGTCCGTGTTTAATCATTGGGTTTAAATTTTCATTTTGTATTTTATTAAAGAATTCATGCTGGCAACATGGTACGGACAAAATGAAATCACAGTCCCAGGCTATTGCTTTTACAAGGGCTGCGTCAGTTGCCGTGTCACAAGCATGGAGAGTTACGACCATATTTACTTTGTTTTTATATTCAAAGTCGCGAATGTCTCCATATATGAACTCTAAATTTTCATAGTTAAGTTTTTTGGCTGTTTCATTGCAAAAAAGGATTACTTCTTCTTTTAAATCAAGCCCTGTAATCTTTACCTTTATATTTCTAATGTGGTAAAAATAATAATATAGGGCAAAGGTAAGATATGCTTTTCCACAACCAAAGTCTATAATCATAAAATCATCGTTAATATCCTTTCCTGCTAAGGAATCATCAACAATTTCTAAGAATTTATTTATTTGTTTAAATTTATCGTATTTCTTAGCGTAAACCTTGCCTTCTTCATTCATTACACCCAAAATATTTAAGAAGTCACAAGGTTCATTTTCTTTAATTATGTATTGTTTCTTTTTATTATGTTCTTCTGCCTTTAGTTTTTTTGAAGGCTCCTTCTTTATGACTTTTATACTTCCCTTCTTACTTACCATTATTTGATAGTCTGCATCTGTAAGGAATAAATTTATATTTCGGTAGTCGTTTCTTATCATGTTTATCAATAGGTCAACAGCGTCCACCAAGGCTAAGTTCTCGTGAAAGGCTTGTGTATCAGTAAATTTCTCTAACTGTAGGTAATTCTCACCTTTTATGAGAATTACCCTTACAGTTATTTTTTTATACTGAGATTTATCCCTTGGACTTGTGAAAACCCCGTATATAAACTTATTTTCTTCTAAAGAGCTTTTAATTATTTCATCTATATTCAATGTAATCACCAACT
>CAZTML010000055.1:4773-8534 GCA_964614935.1 uncultured Clostridia bacterium
ACTAAATTATCGTCTGTTGTATCTTGGTCTATTACAAAGTATCCGTGTCTTAGGAACTGGAATCTGTCACCAACTTTAAATTCTTTCAATCCAGGTTCAACCTTGCAATTTTTCAATATAACTTTAGATTCTGGATTTAGTTTTTCTAAGAAATTTGTTTTATCGTAATCTTCATCTTCCATCATATAATCATAAAGTCTTACTTCTGCATCAATACAATGTTTTGCCGAAACCCAGTGCAAGGTTCCTTTAACTTTTCTGCCAGTAAAACCTGAACCACTCTTAGTTTCCGGATCGTAAGTACAGTGAACTTCTGTAACATTACCTTCTTCGTCTTTAATAAAATCATTGCATTTTACAAAGTATGCATTTCTAAGCCTAACTTCATTTCCTGGAAAGAGTCTGAAATACTTCTTTGGAGGATTTTCCATGAAATCTTCTCTTTCAATATATATTTCTCTTGAAAAAGGAATCATGCGAGTTCCCATTTCAGGATTATCAGGATTGTTTTCTGATTCAACATATTCAACCTGGTTTTCAGGATAATTGGTTATTATAAGCTTTATAGGATCTAGAACAGCCATTGTCCTCGGTGCCTTAGGTCCTAGATCATCTCTTATAGCAAATTCAAGCATAGCAATATCAACTACACTTTGAGCTTTTGAAACTCCTATGGCTTCACAGAAATTTTGTATGGATTCAGGTGTGTAACCCCTTCGTCTCAGTGCTGCAATTGTTGGCATACGGGGGTCATCCCAACCATCAACATACCCTTGATCCACCATTTGTTTTAAATATCTTTTACCCATCATTGTTTTTGATAAAAACAACTTTGCAAATTCAATCTGTTTTGTAGGGGCTTCTTTGAAATCATCTATGTTAGCCAGAACCCAGTCATAAAATGGCCTATGGTCTTCAAATTCCAGAGTACAAATTGAATGGGTAATTCCTTCTATGGCATCCTCTAAAGGATGGGCATAGTCATACATGGGATATATACACCATTCATCGCCTGTATTGCTGTGGGATTCATGAAGTATCCTGTAAATAACAGGGTCTCTCATGTTAATATTCGGGCTTTCCATATCAATTTTAGCCCTTAATACTTTTTCGCCGTTTTGAAATTCACCGTTTTTCATTTTTTCAAACAGTTCAAGGTTTTCTTCAATAGATCTGTTTCTGTGAGGGCTTTCTTTTCCCGGTTCTGTCAAGGTTCCTCTGTATTCGCGAATTTCATCTGCCGATAAATCATCAACAAATGCTAATCCCTTTTTAATGAGTTCAACAGCATAATAGTACATTTGGTGAAAATAGTCAGATGCATATAAAATTTCGCCTTCCCAATCGGGGCACAACCATTTTACATCCTTTATTATAGATTCAGCAAATGATTCTTCTTCTTTCATGGGATTTGTATCATCAAACCTTAAATTAAATGTACCATTATTTTTCACAGCTAATCCGTAATTTAAGCATATTGACTTAGCATGGCCTACATGTAGATATCCATTAGGCTCCGGAGGAAATCTTGTATGTACTCTATCTCCATAAGTTCCTTTTTCTAAGTCTTCATTAATTATTTTTTGAATGAAATTAACAGATTCCCTGTTTTCATTTTCATTTTTTAATTCACTCATTTTTCCCTCCTGTGTAGTCTGTATTTGAATGTAAAATAAATTCAACTAATAAACCTAATTATAATTTAACAATCAGTATAATTCAAGCTATTTATTCCAATATGTTTATTATATCCCTTTTTAGTTGCATATAAACATGTAGGTAGGTGTCTGCATCATATTTTTTGCTTAAGTAAATAAATTTGGGGACATTCCTCTTCCTTCAAAGATTGTCCATATTGAAGATGTGTGTCCCATACCTTAATAAAGTATATACGAAAAAGGAACGGTATAACACCGTCCCTCTGTTTATATGTCCTTAAGAAAATAGGGTTTACTTGCTGTAATCGTAGAAGCCTTTACCAGTTTTTCTTCCAAGAAGGTTAGCTCTTACCATTTTGCGAAGTAATGGATGAGGTCTGTACTTAGAATCTCCGAATTCATTATAAAGGACTTCCATAATTGCTAGACAAACATCAAGTCCTATTAAGTCTCCAAGCTCTAGTGGTCCCATAGGATGGTTTGCACCTAATTTCATTGCTGTGTCTATTTCTTCTTCTTTAGCAATTCCATCTGCCAATATTCCTACACCTTCATTTATGTAAGGTATTAATATTCTATTTACAACAAATCCAGGTGCCTCATCAACACTTACAGGAGTTTTGCCTATTTTTTGTGATAAATCAAATACTGCATCAAAAACTTCATCACTTGTAAGTTTACCTTTAATAATTTCAATTAATTTCATAACAGGAACCGGATTAAAGAAATGCATTCCTATTACCCTACTAGGATCTTTTGTTTTTGAAGCAATTTCAGTGATAGATAATGATGATGTATTAGTTGTCAAAATTGCAGTATCTTTAGCTACGGCTTCAATGTCTGCAAACATAACATGTTTTGTTTCCATATCTTCAGCAACTGCTTCTATGAATAAGTCTGCATCTTTGCAACCTTCATATTCAGTAGTTTTAGTGATATTTGCCATTATTGCATCCATTTTTTCTTGTTCCATTCTTCCTCTAGCAACCAATTTAGCAAGTCCTTTGCCTATTGAATCTTCTAAAGTTTCGAATGTTTTTCCAGCTCTACCTTTAACTATAACAGGATATCCAGCTTGTGCAAATGTTTGTACTATTCCTTTAGCCATTGTGCCTGTTCCAACTACGCAAATCTTTTTAATTTCCATATTATCCTCCAAATGTTTTTTGTCTTTTACTACTTACTAACATTATAACATCATAAGGAAACATAATCAAGTGATTTTGTGAAAATTTTGATAATTTTTTAACATAATAAATATGCATAATTTGTTTATAATAAAGTAGGGTGAGTTAATGATAAAAAAAACTTTGATTTTTACAACAAAAATTATGCAAAAAACCATAATAGACAATATTTTCGCATTAAGTGCTCAACTATCATATTATTTAATATTAAGTATTTTCCCTTTTATGATTCTAGCATTATCTCTCTTGTGTAATTATGGCACATATTTATATGACCTGCTTAATTCTTTGTCTGCTGTGCTTCCTGAGCAAGTCTACGGCATTATTTACAATGTTTTAACTTATTCTGTAAGCTCTTGTAGCAAGCCTTATTTAACCATGAGTATGCTTGTCATATTGTGGTCTGCTACTTCCGGGAGTGTTACAATTATTAAAGGAATCAATATTGCATATGGTTTTAATACCAAAAGGAACTATTTATTCTTGAGACTAAGAGGGATTTTGTTTACCTTGGCCTTAATGATTTCAATGTATATTATTTTTGCGGTCATAGTTGCAGGGAGATCATTGCTAATATTCGTTAAAAAAATATCCATCCTTGATGGATATAACTTCCTTTTTATCGATATATTAAGATTCGCATCTGTATCTTTTATAGTATTCATAATTCTCCTAGTAGCCTACAGATTTCTCCCCTATGAAAAGGTTAAGTTTTCATATGCTTTTCCCGGTGCTATCTTTGCAACAATAGGATTTTTAATTGGTTCTTATGTCTATTCCAGATATGTAAGCTCAAAGGTCATATACATTAATTCTGTTTATGGAAATTTGTCAGGGCTATTTGTGTTTATTATTTGGATATATATATTGTCAATTATTTTTTTAACAGGAGCCGAAGTTAATTATTTTGCAGCAA
>CAZTML010000055.1:8634-10516 GCA_964614935.1 uncultured Clostridia bacterium
TTTTCATTCCTTTATTGACCTAAAAATAAAATATCCTGATTTTTTATCTGCTACTTCACAGTTTCCAAATAAATCTTCAAGTTTTGATTTAGTGCTCGGAGCTCCTTGTTTCTTTTGAATTACTACATATAGCTTTCCATCTTTGTTTAAGTGCTCATAAGCACCTTCATAAAACGAAAACACAACATCCTTACCTGCCCTAATCGGTGGGTTAGTCATGATAATGTCATAGTCATCTTTTATGTTTTCAAATGCAGAAGATTTAATCACTTTAATTCTATCATCAACTTTATTCTCTTTTGCATTCATTTGAGATAATTCCAATGCTCTTTCATTCACATCACACATGGTAACAGTGGATTTACTAAAAAGTTTTGCTGCAATAACTCCTAAAGGTCCATATCCACAACCCAAGTCTAATATGCTACCGCTAAAATCTTTGTTTTCATTTAATATAGTTTCTATTAAAAGCATAGAACCAAAATCTACTCCCTTTTTCGAAAAAACACTGTTGCTTGTATAAAAATTAAAAACTTCATCTCCTACATTCCAGTCAAATTTATATATTTCTTTTTCACTAGTAGGATTGTGAGTAAAATACTGTTCCATATCTCCTCCGAATAATTATAATGATTAATTATAACTTATTTTAGCCAATATTGAAATATTAATTAATCAAATAAAAATCATAATTCCTTTTAGATTAATATGCATGCCTTTCAAATGCAAAAAAGAGATTCTGAAAATTCAGAATCTCCCCTTAATAATAGAGCCTATATTATGATTTTCTTGGCTTTTGCCCAGGATGACACAATTATACAGCTTTTACGCAATTTTCTTTAAGGTTTGCTAGATATGCTTTTTCAACAGTGTCGTAAACTTGGTAGTCTTTTTCCTTGCTGTTTAAAGCAGGTACATAAAGTTCTACTTTTGCTTCTTCTTTAGCATTTTCTTTGTATACTGCATTTAGCAATTCTGCCAATCTTGCAAACATTTCAAGGTTTGACATGCCTGTTAATGGTTTTATTGCTTGAACTACATTTCTTTCTGTGCCGTCTGCACTTACTAGAGTACCTTTGCTTTCAGCTAAGCTGCAAAGTGGAAGTACATATTCAGCTTGGGCTGTAGTTTCATTTTCCATTATGTCAATTGCTGCAAAGAGTTTAAGATTTTTAACAGAATCTTTAAGTTCAGGAACATTTCCTAATACATCTTCGCCTATTACTACAAGACCTTTGAGTTCGTTGTTTAACAAAGCTTTCTTGATTTCTTCACCAGGAGTTCTGAAGCCAATATTCCATGCTCCCTGGCTGTTTGCTTTAGCTTTTAGAACTATTAAACCTCTGTGTGGACGATCAGCGTTTCCTGCTAATACAGTTATATCAGCTAAAACTTTTAATGCTGCTTTTGGTAGTGTGTTTTCATCTGCAACAATAATTGGTTTTCTAGCTTTCTTGAATGCTTCTGCAACCTTTGCTGCTTCAGGAAGTACTTCTACCTTATCTAGTGCTTTAATAAGTTCTTCACCATTAACGAAACCGGTGATTGTTTCTTTCTTAATTGTTCCGTTATCAACTAATGCCTTCAGAACACGTGTAAAGAACACTTCATAGTCTTTAACTTCTGCTTTAGTTGCAAAATCATTAAGTTTTGTTTTAATAGATGATGCAGAAATTATTTTCTTTGTATTAGATAATCTTCTAAGTTTCATTCCTGCTGCAGGATGATGTTCGTATACCTGTCCTGCTGAAATAATCAAATCAGCATTGTCTAATTCTTCAGCTCTTATAGTTGATTCATTTCTACCTAATACTGCTTCGATTCCAGCTTCTGAATCTAGAGTAAATGAACCTTTGAACTTAGTATTTAATTCATCTGCTAC
>CAZTML010000056.1:0-10429 GCA_964614935.1 uncultured Clostridia bacterium
TATATTTCAATTATAACCTAAAAGTAGAATTTTGTCATTCTAATTAAGGGAAAATTAAATAGTCGATAAAATCGGGTTAGGGCATCTTCTTTAAAACTCTATTTTTTCATTGATAAATGCTACTAAATCATCAATTTTAATTCTTTCTTGTTCCATTGTGTCTCTGTCTCTTATAGTTACTGAATTGTCTTCTAAAGAATCAAAGTCAAATGTAATACAGTAAGGTGTACCAATTTCATCGTGTCTTCTATATCTTTTTCCAATACTTCCTGCATCGTCATAATCGATATTGAAATGTTTTTGAAGCATATTGTAAAGTTCTGTGGCTTGTTCACTTAATTTTTTAGTAAGTGGCAATACTGCAGCTTTAAATGGCGCCAAAGTAGGATGAAGTTTTAACACAACTCTTTCTGTTCCATCTTCTAGAGTTTCTTCATTGTATGCATCTACTAAAATTGCCAACATTACACGGTCCGCACCTAGTGACGGCTCAATACAATATGGTATATATTTTTCATTAGTTACAGGGTCTACATAAGATAAGTCTTCTCCTGAAACCTCAATGTGTTGTTTAAGGTCAAAGTCTGTTCTATTTGCAATTCCCCACAGTTCACCCCAACCAAAATGGAACATATATTCAATGTCTGTTGTACCCTTGCTGTAATGTGATAATTCAGCAGCTTCATGATCCCTGAAACGAAGTTTTTCTTTTTTAACACCTAGACTTAAAAGCCAGTTCATACAGAATTCTTTCCAGTAATAGAACCATTCCATATCCTCGCCCGGTTTACAGAAAAATTCTAATTCCATTTGCTCGAATTCTCTTGTTCTGAATGTAAAGTTTCCTGGTGTTATTTCATTTCTAAATGATTTTCCTATTTGCCCTATACCAAAAGGCATTTTTTTACGCATTGAACGTTGAACATTTTTAAAGTTAACAAAAATACCCTGCGCCGTTTCCGGTCTTAAAAATATTTCCGATTGTGAATCTTCAGTAACTCCTTGAAAAGTTTTAAACATAAGGTTGAATTTTCTTATAGCTGTAAAGTTATGTGCACCACATTCCGGACATTTTACTTTGTTTTCAAGTACGTATGCTTCCATTTCACTGTTTGTCCACCCATCAACTATCTCTACAGCGTCTTTTTCCATCATGTAGTCTTCTATAAGTTTATCAGCCCTAAATCTTGCTTTACATTCCTTACAGTCCATCAAAGGATCTGAAAATCCTCCCACGTGTCCTGAAGCAACCCAAGTTGTTGGGTTCATAAGAATTGCCGCATCTAAACCTACATTGTAGGGGCTTTCCTGTATGAATTTTTTCCACCATGCTTTTTTAACATTGTTTTTAATTTCTACTCCCAAAGGACCATAATCCCAGGTATTAGCTAGGCCACCGTAAATTTCTGAGCCGGGAAATATTATACCTCTAGATTTTGATAATGAAACTATTTTTTCTAAGCTATTCTTCTCTGGCTTTGCCATATTGCCATCCTCCTAATTTTATAAATCTATTTATTTTAGGATGCGATTTTCGTTATTCTGGAAACGCAGTCTCAATCACCAATTTATAAATTTGGGGACATTCCTCTTGCCCACAAAGACTTGCCCTATAGTAGAGGTGTGTTCCCCATACCTATAACCGTCGCATAAATTGGGATTTCGTTGCGGTTGACCTACCGCCATTTAACAAATGGGGTTAGGGAATACAAAAAAATCTTTCATCCCATATAGGGACGAAAGATTTGCTTCCGCGGTTCCACCCTATTTGACAAGTTGCCTCGTCCTCTTAGTTGTAAATGACTCAAAAGCTCCCTTCATCCATGAATCCTTATCAGCTTCCACCTTGTCTGACTCTCTGTAAATTTAACATGGGTTACTCTTCTTTCTCATTGTCTTAATTTACTATAATGTAACAAAATAATATTTCCTTGTCAAGAATTTCTTTAAAATTCTTTGAATTCATTCTTTATATCTTCTGCCATATTTTCCACGTCGTCTTTAAGATCTTCTCCCATCTTTTCTGCATCTTTCTTTATATTATGATATTTATCTTCTGCTTTATCCTTCACATTATTAAATGTGTCTTTAACTGCTGACATACCTTGATCAACTTTTTGTCCAAGATCTATTACTTGCCCGTCTATTTGGGTAATTTCTACAGAACATTTAGCAAGAAGGGCTACGGTTATTCCTGCTGCTGAAAGAAATGGTGCTATCAAAGCACTCACTAAACCTGCAGATATAGGAATATTTATTATAACTTCGTTATTTTTCTTTATTGTAAGCTTAGTAGCATTTCCTTTTGCCAATATTTCCTTCAATTGTTTCATTATCTCTTCGCCCCTGAAAGAGTTTGATGAAAATCCCTTGTTTTGATTTTCTATTATGATTATCGCCTCAAGAACATCACCATTAGCAGCTTCTAAAGCTTCTTTTGCAGTAGAGTAATCAGTGTTTGTGCGTTTTAGAATTTCGTCGATTTTTTTTAGAGTATCATTTTCCATATTAATATCCTTTCTTTAAAGAAGTTTTAATGTACTGAAATTATCCTTGCCAATATAATAAAATAAGAATTTCCTTATTAATTGAATTATGTGCTTGGATATATCAATTGAGCCAACATTCTCAAATTTTGATTTTAAAATATTTTCCATAGTTAGTATTTCATTATATGTAACATTTATTCCACTTCCAAAATTTACGCACTTAGGACAAAAAAGACCACCATCCTTGATAGAAAACTTGCTACTATTTTTTATGGTTGAGCCACAATGGATACAATGGAAAAAATCGGGCTTGTACCCAAGCATTGAGACTAATTTTAACTCATAGGCCGCAGTGAGTTTATCGTAATCCTTTGTATAAGTACACATGTGAGAAAGTAAAGACACAGTCATATCAAATACTCTTGAATCATATTCATTTTCTTGTGCTACATAGCTTATAAGTTCTAATATATAGCAAGCATTATAGTAAGCATCCATGTTGTTTCTTAGGCTGTAAAAATTATCTAAAAGTTCTGCATATGTTAGTATGTACATATCCTTTGATGGTAGAAGATTGCATCTTGAATATGCAAAAAGCTGGGATGCATTTATTAAATGTGAATTGGATTTTTTTGATCCTTTTGAAATAATCTGAATTTTACCCCTAGTTCTTGATAAAGCATGAAGTATTTTATCATTTTCTTTATAATTTACTTCTTTTAAAATAAGGATGTCTTCCTGGATCATTTTTTATCATATCCTAATTCTCTCAAAAGATAATTGTTGTCGCGCCAATTTTCTGAAATTTTCACAAATAGCTGTAAATTAACCTGACTTCCTAAAAGTCTTTCTATATCTTCCCTAGCACTTTTGCCTATACCTTTAATTTTTCTTCCTTCCTTGCCAATTATGATGCTTTTGTGAGACTTTTTCTCACACAAAATACTAGCTCTTACATCTACAAGGTCACGATTTTTTCTAGTTTTCATTTCTTCAACTTCAACTGCTATGCCGTGAGGAACTTCTTCCTGTAAGTACATGAGTGCCTTTTCCCTTATAATTTCAGCAACAATAAAACGTTCCGGTCTATCTGTAAGGTAATCCTCCGGAAAATACATGGGTCCCGGCTCTAAGTATTTTTTTATCAATTTAACAAGGGCATCAACACCTACATTGTTAAGTGCTGACATGGGCATAATATCATCAAAAACATCATACTTATGAAATTCAGCTGCAATACGCATAGCTGCTTCTTGGTCAAATTTATCAATTTTGTTTATAATCAATATTTTTTTTGATTTAATATCCTTGATTTTTTCAATTATGAATTCATCGCCAGGCCCTACTTTATTAAATTCATCAGTAATCATTATCAATACATCCATTTCCTCAATTGCTGAGTCTACTTCTGTATTCATAAATTCTCCAAGCTGGCTTTTGGGCTTATGAATTCCCGGTGTATCCATAAATATTATCTGAGCTTCTTCATCTGTATATACAGTTTGAATTTTGTTTCTTGTAGTTTGAGGTTTGTCAGACATTATAGCAATTTTTTCACCAATCATCTTATTCATCAATGTCGATTTACCTACATTTGGTCTTCCTATTATCGTTACAAATCCTGATTTAAACATATTATTCCTTTCCTATTCAACATTCATCATTTGTATTTATCATTCATCAAGGTTATCCGGGCCAAAACTGTTAGGTAATAGTTCTTCTACAGTATAAACTTTGTAAGAATCTATACTTTTTGCACATATAACCTTTATATCTTTGCCGAATTCAACCATAAACTGTCTGCATACTCCACAGGGAAAAGAAGTATTAACTTCGCTTCCAACTACGGCTATTTTATCAATATCTTTGTATCCTTCTGAAATACATTTTGTAAAAGCAACTCTTTCAGCACATATTGTAGGAGAAAATGATGCAGATTCGATGTTGCAACCTGTAAACACCTTGCCACTTTTCGTATATACAGCTGCTCCTACCTTGTATTTTGAATATGGGCTGTATGATTTCTCTCTTGCTTCCATGGCAATTTTAATAAGTAATTTATCTTCCATTTTAGTCCCCTTTCATATTTTTTTCATGCATCATATAAACATCTATCCCGAGATTCCGAGAGCAAAGCTCTCGTCATTCTGAACCGCAGGTGAAGAATCTCAGGATGACAAATCATAACCTATTCGTTCATCCGTTAACATATGATGACGTCGAATTATACTATATAACTTGGGGACACTCCTTAAATGCTCACCCTCAAAGATTTTTCCTCCATTTAAGGTGTGTCCCCTTACCTTAGAGTTAAATTATTAAGGCTACTAACAACTTGAATCCATGTGTTACCTGGGTTTAATATTAACTCTTCGTTATCAGTATAAAATCTTAACCTGCTATTTTCAATAGCCTTTTTCCATGTAATTGGTATACTTTCACCATTTGTAATATAAAAGCCTTCACCTTCACCTATTGTCCCTATATACAATCTTCCTTCATTGTCCAAAACTTGTTTCGTGGCTTCTATTACAATTATATTTTTCACACTTAATTGTTTTTTATCCAATTCATCAATATGTTCTTCATTGTCCTTAAATCTTAAATATAAATTATTTTCTTCATCATATATGTAATCTGTTGTATTGTAAGCATTGTATACTATATTTACTGTATTGGCAGGAGAGCTATCGAAGTTTTCAGATAAATTTATATTTTTTTCATTAAATATATAGCCTTCAAAGTCAGCTTCTGTTCGGTATCCGTAATATTCAGCTTCATCTCTAATTGACTCTAATGAAGTGTACATGTTGTGAGGAGCATACTTTCCTGTATCGTTATATCTCCACATTGCTCCTGAAGAAAGTCCATCTACATCAGCAACTCTAAGCCTTCTTATTTCTGCAAAGGCATCATTGCTTCCCCCTACATGAACAAATATTCCGTCGTTTTCCAAAGCATAATATACTAAGTAAGGCCTAGCACTCCGTACAGGTCCAACCTGTTCCGGTTCCTTTGCAAGAAATATACAAAGATACCTGGTAAAGGGATTTTCTACTTCAACTTCGTAAACTATTTCTGCCTGACTTATACCTGCCTGCCACCTGGCTCTTGGATGGTTGTCAATTGATACTGCCACTGGTCTTTTAGCTAATTCATCAGGATAATACCTTAAACCATCTAACGGTGAAATAACCATATTGGGATCAATTTCTTCAGATTCCTCCGGTATTTCGGTTTCAGGTATTTCTACTTCTTCAATAGGCTCAGGCTCTGGTGTATCTAGAGTTTCAGTTGCACATCCACTTACAATAAACACCAATAATATCAAAACAACAAGTAATTTTCTCACTTCGTCGTCCCCCTATGTTGTTTATTTAAATATTTTAAGATTTCTCATTATTTGTTTTTCTTTTGCTCTCATTTCATCTTTTTCATCTGAGTCCATATGATCATAAGCTAAAAGATGTAGCATGCTATGAACAGTTAAATAAAGCATTTCTCTTTCTAAAGAGTGATTAAAATCATTAGCTTGTTCAATTATTTTTTGTGTTGAAATGACAATATCTCCAAGAAGAGTGACACCGTCAAATTCATCATCCATTGGAAAAGAAAGAACATCTGTTTCACTATCCACATTTCTGTATTCACTGTTAAGTTCTCTGATTTCTTCATTTGTTACAAAGGAAACACTTACTTCAAAGTCCCCTTGAAGGTTTTCTTCTGTCAAAACGGCTTCTATAGCTTTTATTATCGCATTTTCATTGTCCTCTGTTATTTCCAATACATCTTGCCTGTCATCAAACAACACATTTATCATTTCTTATTTACCTCATTCTTTTCATATGCTTTAATAATATCTTGAACTAATTTATGTCTTACAACATCTGTAGTATGGAAAAACATAAAACCAATATCTTCAACTTCCTTCAAAATATGAATTACTGACTTAAGCCCTGATTTCTTGCCTTCAGGAAGGTCTATTTGAGTTATATCTCCAGTTATTACAGCTTTGGACCCATAGCCTAAACGGGTTAAAAACATCTTCATTTGCTCATTTGTTGTATTTTGGGCTTCATCTAGTATTATGAAAGCTGAATCTAAAGTACGGCCCCTCATATAGGCTAAAGGAGCTACTTCAATCATCTGTTTTTCTACATTTTTCATAAAGTTTTCTATTCCCATTATATCAAAAAGTGCATCATAAAGAGGTCTTAAATATGGGTCTACCTTATCCTGTAAATCTCCTGGCAAAAATCCAAGTTTTTCACCTGCTTCTACTGCAGGACGTGTTAGGATTATACGTTCAACTTCTTTTTTTCTAAATGCATTTACTGCTGCTGCCACAGCAAGGTAGGTTTTACCTGTTCCTGCAGGACCTATTCCAAAGGTTACATCTTTTTGATTTATTATGTCTATATATCTTTTCTGACCTATGGTTTTAGGTTTAATAACCCTACCTGATGCAGTTGTTATAATTACTTCTTTTAAAACTTGATTATAATCTATATTTGAGTTTGATTGATTTGCTTCAATTAAATAAACAACTTTTTGATCGCTTATTTCCCCTTCTGTTCTTATAGTATTTAAAATATCCTTTAATATTTTTGCTACTGCTTTTGATATTTCTTTTTCTCCAGTAACTTTTATAGCTCCGTTTCTCACTAAAATATTAACATCGTAATAGGATTTAATTATTTTTATATTTTTATCATGAATCCCCAATAATTTAATTAGCTCATCTTCATTTGTTATTAATACATTTTCTTCAAAAAATTCCATTAATCCTCCTTGGTTTGTTCTGTTTCTTTTGTCTCATCTTGAGTAATAGGATAAATTCTTATTTTTGCACCTATATCTTCTATTATTTCTATTTGTGCTATTAAATAATAAAAATCATTATCTTGAGAAAAATTTATGTTTGATTTGAGGATTCTGCTATTGCTAGCACAATTTTTTAAAATTTCATCATACATAGTGACTTTCATTTTATTTTCTGCTGTTTTTTTATCTATTTCAATTTTTCTTATTTCCTCTTCATAGTATACACCTTTTAAAATACTAATATCAGTTAAATTTGAAATAATAGGAACATTAATTACACTCTCCCTATAAGTATAGTTTTCATTAGGAGCTTTGTCACCTATTATTTTAATACTATTTCCATTTATTTTCAAGTAATAAAGAGTCTTACTTTTATTTGTTGCAACATTTATGTTTCTCGTTTTTTCTTCCTTCATTTCAAAATTATAATAAGTCTTACCATATACAATGCCGTCTGAAGGTACCATTACAAATTCTTCAGAATTTTTATTCTTAACAATCCCCATGATCAGGGTCTGTCCTTCATAAACAACGTCTCCTTCTTTAACCACCGGCTGGCCACTTTTGGCTATTACTTTATTTATAATAGCATTCTTTTTAGAAATAATACTGCTTGGTTCATTACTTTTTACTTCAGCAGTTTCATCTTCTCCTTCTCTTACAAAAATAATCAATTTAGAACCTTCTACAAATACTTCCACAAATTTATAGTCAAAGTTACTATAAATAAGTGTTTCTAATTTCTTTGTTTCATCACGACTTATTGAAAAAGGTATTTTGATTTGATTTTCTCCTAATAAGGCAAGTATCTTATTTGCATTTGAATTATTAGTTCCTACAACTTCCACATCCCATATCATAGAAGTAAGCAAATAAAGAGATATTATCAATATTAAAAGACCTATTGAAAAGCCCCTTCTAAATTTAATTTTATTAAGTTTAAAGACAAAACCTTTTTTGCTTACAGGCTTCATTACTTCATTAATTAAATCTGAGTGTTTAGTATAATCTTCATAGGAAATTTTAAATTTTATCTTATCTTCCTTTTTTTCAACATCCCAAACTGTAATGTTTTTTCTTTGAAGTATATTCAAGGCTTTTTCTGAGTTTGTACTATCCAGGCGGATTACCACATAGCCTCTAATTAAATACATCAACTTGAATATTAACATAGCTACTCCTTCATAGAAAATATTATTTCTTTTATATTCCCCTTTACTATTACCTTGTAATTATTTATTTCTTCTATTTTAAATTTAGACCCTTTTATTGTTATGTCTTGGTCATTAGTTTTTACGCTTACCACGTTATCTTCGTAAAGAGTCAAGCCTAAATGGTTTTCTATTATAACTTTTTTATTGCCATGCATTCTTAAATCAAAATTATCAGATAAGGCGTTATTTGGTATTTCCAATTCATCAGCCAATTTGCTTCTAAAATTGTTAAACTTACTCATGTTCCCCTCCCCCAATATTTGTCTTATAATAAATTATGCAGATAGTGACAAGTCTATGAAAATAAAAAATCCCTTGTGACAAGGGGATGGGGTGTTGTTGTCATGTAAAATTTAAAAAACCCATTTTGATATGATACTTCCAAGGTAGACAATCAATTAATTAAAATTATTATCTACTTAACATGGGTAAGTTCATTTATGGGTTCTTTCTATGTTATTATTATGTCATTTATTTCTTAATTAAATATATCTTTCAATATTTGCCTTGATTAGCAGATACAATCAATTCAAAATTATTACATCATAAATTATATTAATGACAAACCACCATCAACTACAAGTGTTGATCCGGTTACATACGAAGCGTCATCTGATACTAAAAACAATGCAACTTTAACAACCTCAATAGGATCCGCACTTCTTCCCATTGGAATTGCGCTGCTAAGTTGAGCCAAAGCTTCGTCTGTAAGAACACTTAGAATTTTAGTTAAAGTTATTCCCGTTAAAACTGCATTAACGCGAACACCTTTAAGAGCATATTCTAAAGCTAACATCTCATATGGAATCGTACTCCAGATGAAACTGATTATGAAATTGCAGAGCTTTTTAGCAAAATACTAAGTGGGTTTTACTCAAATCAATTAAATCACAATAATAAATACCTTGTACATTATGAATATATTTTGCAATTGCTAAAAGGTGGATTAATAGATGAGTCAACTGATTCAAATTGGGAAATGAGTACAATATTAAAACCTGAATACAAGGTTTTAGTTAGCCCTATTAATGAAATATATTCTAATATTACATTTAGTCACTGCGTTTGTGATTATATAAGTAATAATTTCAAAGGGACATTTCCTGTCGTTTATGACCCTGTCCTATATGTCAAGATTACTCAACCTATGATATATAAGGTAAGTGAAGAAGGTGAAGGCTGGGTATCAAATGGAGTGCCTTCATTAAACAAGTATTATCGGGACTGGTAACACGGAAAGATGAGTAATAATATTACTCATCTCATCTTTTTTGGTTAATAATCCCTATCAATTATTCTAAAACTTATTGGAATTTGGCCATATTTAAAACTTATTTTAAATATTTCTTCCACATTCACATATAAAAGCGACGACGTACTATAACTATTCATTTCTTCTCTCAAATCTTCGTATTGTTTTAACAGTATATTTAAGTCATTTTGTTTATAATATTTAAAAAACTTATCTCTCTCTATATCTCTAAGAATAGAGATTACCTCATCAAGATTTTCATGATATAATTTTTTTGTTTCGGAAAAGGTTTCTATTAGCATATGAAAATTTATATACGCAATAGTTAAAACTATACATGTTAAACAAAATACAATGAATAATACATATATTAATATTTTTCTTCTTGTGGTTTTCATGAGTATACCCTCTCTGAAATGAATGCAAGAATCAATAAAATTCCTGCTATAATGTAAAGAGGAGTCCAAAATCTTCTGGCAGCAATTTTATCGTTTGTAGATGCAATAATCATAGTAAATATAAAAAAAATAAACCATACTTCATACGTTGAAAATGATACTCTCAAACTGAATTTAAATATACAATAAGCAATAAAAATCAAAAATGTGGCAATCCTTATAACTTCAAATTCGTTTAATTTATTCATATAT
>CAZTML010000057.1:0-10429 GCA_964614935.1 uncultured Clostridia bacterium
CTTTTTGAGCCTTTTCAACCATTTCTTCAATTCTTGCAGGATGAATTCTTCCATCTGCAATTAGTTTTTCAAGTGCCAATCTTGCCACTTCTCTTCTAATAGGGTCAAATCCGGAAATAACTACAGCTTCCGGTGTATCATCTATTATAATATCTATACCTGTAAGTTGTTCTAAGGCCCTTATGTTTCTACCCTCTCTACCTATGATTCTGCCTTTCATTTCATCATTTGGTAGGTCTACTACAGATACAGTTGTTTCTGCTACATGGTCTGCAGAACATTTTTGAATTGCATATGTAATAATTTCACGTGCTTTTCTTTCTGCAGTTTCTTTTGTATCCCTCTCAATATCTTTGACAGCTGCTACTGCTTCCTGTTCGGCTTCCCTTTTAATGTTGTCAATTAACATATTTTTTGCTTCGTCTGTTGAAAGCCCTGATATTCTTTCGAGTTCATCAACTTGTCTTTGGTGAATTGCTTCTAATTTGTTTTGCTTGTTTTCAATTTCTCTTAACTTTCTTTGGAGCATTTCGTCTTTCTTTTCAACTGCCATACTCTTAGAGTCAAGCATTTCTTCTTTTTTAATTAATCTTTTTTCTGATCTTTGTACTTCATTTCTTCGTTCTTTGTTTTCTCTTTCAACTTCATTTCTTAGTTTGTGAGCTTCGTCTTTTGCTTCAACAAGTAGTTCTCTTTTTCTTGTTTCTGCTCTTTGTGTTGCATCGTCTACTATTCTTTTAGCTTCTATTTCAGCACTACCTATTTTGCTTTCAGATATATTTTTACGAATGAAAAATCCTATAATTATACCTATTATTGCGCAGATAATACCTACTATTACTTCGAACAATTCAGCACCTCCCATATTAAATTTTCAAGCTGCGAAAGTATACATTTTTCCATATAAAAAATGTCTATCTTCTAAAACATATTTATATTATCATTGTTATATTAATAAGTTTTCTTTGAAACTTGAATATACTATATTTTATAATTATTTATAAATAATGTCAAGATATAATGTTTGAATTTGAATATTTTACATAATATAAGGTTCTCAGTAGCTTGCATTTTTTCAAATGGTTGACAGAAGTTAAATTATGTAACCTATTATGTGCAAATAAAACAATAAGGCAGCTTAAGTGCCTTATTGTTTAGTTAAAATTATTGTTTTAACTAAATTGTATTTCATTAAATAATACAATTTATTCAATTATTTATCATTCGAAGATACATCTTCTTTATCGTCAGATGTCGCATTAAATTCTCCTATTTGAAACTTTTGTAATACTTTTTTCTCTATTTCATCCATAATTTCAGGATTAGCCAATAGAAATTCTTTTGAGTTTTCTCTACCTTGTCCAACTCTAGTGTCTTGGTAAGAATACCATGCGCCCGCCTTGTTTACCACACCTGCTTCCACAGCCATGTCCAGTATACAACCTTCTTTGGATATACCTTTACCGTAAATAATGTCAAATTCAGCCTGTTTAAAGGGAGGAGCTACTTTATTTTTAACGATTTTAACCCTTGTTCTGTTGCCATAAACATCATCACCCTTTTTCAAGGTTTCTATTCTTCTTACATCCATTCTCATGGAAGCGTAGAATTTTAAAGCACGTCCACCTGTTGTAGTCTCAGGGTTTCCAAACATTACTCCTATTTTTTCACGTAATTGGTTGATAAAGATTGCCACAGTATTAGATTTGCTGATGGCCCCTGATAACTTTCTCAAAGCTTGAGACATTAATCTTGCCTGAAGACCCATGTGTGAGTCTCCCATTTCCCCATCTATTTCTGCTTTTGGTACCAAGGCTGCAACAGAGTCTACAACGATTATATCAACAGCACCGCTTCTTACTAAGGCCTCTGCAATCTCAAGACCCTGCTCGCCTGTATCAGGCTGTGATATGATTAAGTCCTCTACCTTTACTCCTAAATTTTTAGCATAGCCCGGATCAAGAGCATGCTCTGCGTCTATAAAGGCGGCTATGCCTCCCCTTTTTTGTGATTCTGCTATCATATGTAATGCAACGGTTGTTTTACCAGAAGATTCTGGCCCGTATATTTCAATAATTCTTCCTTTTGGCACTCCACCTATTCCTGTTGCAATATCAAGAGGCAGTGCACCGGTTGGTATGGCATCTATAGATAATTTTGCATTTTCACCAAGTTTCATTATAGAACCTTTACCAAATTGTTTTTCAATTTGAGCAATGGCAAGCTCAAGTGCCTTTTCTTTTTCCATATCTGACTCCTTCTCAGAACATTTGTTCACCTTCGATTATACATAATATAAAATGTATTGTCAATGACTTAATTTTTAAGTATCGGAAGTAATTGCGTAGCAATTACTTCACACCACTTCAACAAATTAATTTATTAATTGTGTATAAATCAATTTGTTATAACGTTCATATTTTCATAAATATAGGTTGCTCCTGAAGTTATAGTCAACAATACTGTAATTGCAACTAAAGGAGTTATTAACGAGTTTGTAAAGCCAAAATAACCTGTATAGTTCAATAAAATAACAATAATTAATACCATCTGGAAGACTGTTTTTATTTTACCCCAATTATTTGCTGCAATAGTTACTCCCTTTGAAGCAGCCAAGGTTCTAAATCCAGATACCAAGAATTCTCTTGAAATGATCAATATAACAACCCATGAACTTAAATATCCAATCCCCACAAATGCTATGAAAGCAGATGTGGTTAATAGTTTATCTGCAAGAGGATCCATAAATTTTCCAAAATCAGTAACTAAATTATCCCTTCTTGCAATATGCCCGTCAATAGCATCAGTTACAGCAGCTCCTGCAAAAATTAACAAAGGCAAGAACCTAAAAATTCCCTTACTCACGTATAAGAATAACAAAAAGAATGGTATTGCCAATACTCTTATAACAGTTAGTTTATTTGGTAAATTTAAATTTTTAAACCAATTCATCATATTCATCGTATACATCTCCCATCAAATCATATTCTAAGGCATCATTAATTGTAGTCTTGTAAATATCCCCTAAATTTAATTCCTTATCTGATGTAACATAAACACAGCCGTCTATTTCAATCGAATCCATGTAGGTTCTTCCTACATAAATATTTTCAACATCCTTCTCTTCAATCAAAACATCGTAGGTCTTACCAATTTTTAATAAATTATTTTCGTAAGATATACCTAGCTGAATTTCCATTAACTCATTTAATCTTTCCTCTTTTACCTCATCGTCTATTTGGTCCGGTAACCTATATGCCGGTGTATCTTCTTCCCTAGAATATTTAAAAATCCCTACCCTATCAAGCTTATATTCTTTAAGAAATTTTTTTAATTCTTCATGTTCTTCTTCTGTCTCTCCCGGAAATCCTGTTATTAAGGAAGTACGGATAACTGCACCATCAACTTGACTTCGAATCTTTTTTATAAGGTCTATAATTTGTTTCTTATTTGTATTTCTGTTCATTCTTTTTAAAATTCTATCGTTAACATGCTGTAATGGAATATCAAAATATTTTAATAGCTTTTTATTGTTTTTAAATTCATCTATTAAGTTATCATAAATGTCTTCCGGATATAAGTAATGAATCCTAATCCATTCTAAGTTTTCAATTTCAGAGAGTATTTTGACAAGCTCATGGAGCTTTCTCTCACCATAAATATCAAGGCCGTACTTACTTGTGTCTTGGGCAATGATTATTATTTCTTTTGCACCGCCATCCACAAGGATTTCGGCTTCCTCAACAATATTTTCGATTTTTCGGCTCTTAAATGGACCTCTCAGCTTAGGAATTACACAATAGGTACAATTATTGCTACAACCTTCAGCTATTTTTAAATAGGCATACCAAGGCTCAGTAAGTGAGTTTCTTGGAATATTCTTGTTTATATCAAGTTCCAACTTTGTATCTATTAGTGTCTTCTTGTCCTTTTCATATTCATCGATGAATTCATTAATTTTTTCAAATCCACCTGTTCCTACTATTATATCAACTTCAGGTATTTCTTTTGAAAGTTCTTCTCCAAACCTTTGAGACAGACAGCCTGCAACAATTATTTTAGCCTTCTTATTAATATCATTTTTTATTTGAGCTGCAGAAAGTATTGCATCAACGGATTCTTCCTTAGCATCATTTATGAATGAGCAAGTATTAATTATTATGTAATCAGCTTTATCTGCGTAATTTGTAACCTTGTATCCTTGTTTTGTCAGTATTCCAAGCATGTTTTCAGAATCAACTAGGTTCTTGGAACATCCCAATGAATGCATGTATATTTTTTTCATTAATTATTTGTTCCTCTCATTTCATCTAATTCTTCCATTGTTATAAGGACCTTCCTTGGCTTGCTACCTTCATGACCACCTACGATTCCTCTTTCTTCTAACTGATCGATAATTCGTGCCGCTCTAGAATATCCCACCCTAAATTTTCTTTGGATGTAAGATACTGATGCCTGACCTTCGCTTACTACCATATCAACTGCTTGCTCCAAGTATTCATCAACATCCTCAGTGGCCGTTTGATTTTCGATTTCTTTTATAATTTCATTTTGTTTGCCCATTTTTATTTCAACTTGTTGTTCTTTAATGGAGTCTACAACCCTTTTAATTTCATCATCTGATATGAAGGTTCCTTGGATTCTTACAGGTTTAGGAAGACCTATTGGATGATAGAGCATATCTCCTTTACCTAATAGTTTTTCTGCTCCACCTGTATCCAAAATAGTTCTTGAATCTACTTGAGATGATACGGCAAATGCAATACGTGATGGTATATTGGCTTTAATAACTCCCGTAATAACATCTACTGAAGGTCTTTGTGTAGCTATTACAAGATGCATACCGCATGCTCTTGCAAGCTGGGCAATACGAGTTATGTATTCTTCAACTTCCGAAGATGCAACAGTCATCAAATCTGCTAACTCATCGATTATTATTACAATCTTAGGCATTTTTTCCTTGTTTTCTTTTACCATTTTTTCATTATAAGAGTCTATTTCCCTTACACTGTTTTGTGCAAAAACCTTGTAGCGATTTGTCATTTCTGATACTGCCCAGTTCAGGGCATTGGCTGCTTTTCTAGGATCTGTTACAACGGGTATCAATAAGTGAGGAATACCATTGTAGACACTGAGTTCAACAACTTTTGGGTCTATAAGTATAAGCTTTACTTCATCAGGTTTTGCTTTAAATAAAATACTCATAATAAGCGAATTAATGCACACGCTTTTACCGGAACCCGTAGCTCCTGCTATTAATAAGTGAGGCATTTTATCTATGGATGCAATTATATTTTTGCCTGCTATATCCTTTCCAAGTGCAAATGGAAGATTTGTAGAAGTTGTTTTATATTCTTTTGATTCAATTAAAGATCTTAAATAAACACTTGTTTTCGATCTGTTAGGAACCTCTATACCTATGGCAGCTTTACCTGGTATTGGAGCCTCCATACGTATATCAGAAGTTGCTAAAGCCAAGGCAATATCGTTTGATAAGGCTGTTATACGGCTTACTTTTATACCCGGTGCAGGCTGAATTTCATACCTTGTAATTGTTGGCCCCTTGTTTATTTGAAGTATGTTGCATGGAATATTAAAAGAATTTAAAGTTTCAATTAACTTTTCTCCATCCTTTTTTAAATCTTCCCTATCTCCCCGTACATGAGGAGGTAAAGAATCTAAAAGTTTTATAGTAGGTAGTTTGTAATTGTCGCTTTTAACATCTGCAATTGTAATTATATCATCTGTAATTTCTTTTTGCTCAAACTTTTCCTTTGTATTTTCCTTTTGTATTCCTTCTTCAAGTGGTTTTTCATCAGTAGATTTTAAAGGTACTTTTGCTTCAGCTTTGAAATCATCAATCTTTAGTTGTGTTATTTCAGCCTTTTTATTTTCAGAAACAGGATCAATATAATCGTAAATTTGTATATTTTCAGGTTGTTTCTTAGGGGGATTTTCCTTTTTTGCAACTTTTTCCTCTGTTTCAGTAAATATAAAGTTATAAATTGCATTTAAAAATTTCTTTATGTAGTTTGTTATTAATTTCAAGATGCCTATTATACTTTGGTTTGTAAGTAGCACAATCAATGAAAATACAAGTGCCCCTAAAGCTATATAAGTTCCATTTTTCCCCACTAGCTTAATAAATAAATAAGTTACTAAATTTCCTAAAATACCTCCACCCTTACTTAACTTTCCTAGATTGGTAGATCCGGTAATTAGATCTTTTAAGCTCCCACTATTGGCCATAAAGGTATATACTTCCGGGTCTGATAGGGCTTTAAATATGATGAAGGAAATAAAAAATCCAATTATTGCAATTATTTGATTGTTGTCATTTAGTATAATTATATTTAAGAGTCTCAATACGCCGATAGCCAAAATAAAATAAGGCAGTACTTGGGCTCCTGCCCCAAATACAGAATGGGTGAATAAATTAATGCTTTTGCCGATTATTCCTGTTTGGGTTTCTTTTGTAGTTACAATAATCATAAAAACAGCAAAAGAAACAATAAAGATACCCATTATTTCTTTTAATAATACATTATTTGAACTATTGCTTGTACCTTTTTTTCTAGTACTTGTACTAGTTTTACTTTTACTTGTCTTATTAGATTTATTTGAATTTGTTCTGCTTGTTTTTCTTGTTCCCTTTGGATTAGCCATTTAAAACAATGTCCCCCTGTTTCTTTTGTAAATTAAGTATATCATAGAATATGTCAATTCCGCAATGGTAAATTAGCA
This sequence comes from uncultured Clostridia bacterium, assembly GCA_964614935.1. GTDB lineage: Bacteria > Bacillota > Clostridia > Tissierellales > Sedimentibacteraceae > Sedimentibacter. Next base: position 6,745 of record CAZTML010000057.1, read on the forward strand.
TGATTGGGGACATTCCTCTAAGGCTTATCCCCAAAAACTATCCCGATTTAGAGGTGTGTCCCCTTTCCTTACCTCCCCCATTTTTCAAAGTCTTTTTTTTGAAAAATGGCTGGTAGGTCATTCGCAACGAATTCCTAAAGTTTCTCGTTGGAGTCTTCCCCCATGTTGTCAATAAGTTCTCTTAATTTGTTCATTGCAGCACTGAACCCACCTATTTCTTCTATTAGACCAATTTCGACAACTTCCTCTGCGCTTAAAACTGTTCCAACATCATTTGCTATTTCATCAGTGTCATACATATATTCTAAAAGTGCTTCCCTATCCACATGTGAATTCATAACGATGAAATTTGTGATTCTTTCCTGCATCTTTTGAAAATATCTAAAGGTCTGAGGCACTCCAATTACAAATCCGTTAGTTCTTATTGGGTGAATTGTCATTGTTCCCGTTGGAGCTATAAAAGAATACTTGGCTGATACTGCCAAAGCGGTTCCAATGCTATGTCCTCCCCCTAACACTATGGAAACAGTGGGCTTGGTAATTGAAGCTACTAATTCGGAAATAGCAAGACCTGCTTCCACATCTCCTCCAACAGTATTTATCAATAAAAGTACACCTTTTATCTCAGGATCCATTTCAGCACCTATAATCATTGGTATAATATGTTCATACTTTGTTGTTTTGCTTTGAGGAGGCAATGATGTGTGGCCTTCAATTTCTCCTATAATAGATATAAAATAAATATCTTTTACGGGTTCTAATTGAGTGATGCTCCCTACTTGCTTTACATTTTCTATATGCTGATCGCTATCTTGATCTCCACTTTGACTTCCGTTGAATACAAAAGGATTTACGGGCTCAGTACTATTTGATTTATTTTCACGATAGTTTTTTTGATGGTAATCATTTTGTTGATAATCTCTTTGACCATCCATATTATTGAAGGATGGCTGGGTCGATGGTTGGGTTTCTTGGTTTGATTGCTGATTTGTATGAGTTAGTTTACTCCATTGACTCGACTGACTCGGTTGTTTCTGAATATTTTGATTGTTGTTTTTCATAATTCCTCCACTAAAAAATAATCAGGTATTCCTGATTATTCTTTGGAGTTTTCAATATTTTATACATATTTCAAAATATACATATTCTACATTTTTATTTTTCAACAGATATTTCAAATACTTGAAAACGCAGTCTCCTTCACCAAAATAAAAGGGCAGCCTCGCAGTCTCCTTCACCAAAATATTTGCTCCCTATGGTCGCATATTTTGGGAATTCGTTGCGTATGACCTACCAGCCATTTTTTAGAAAAAAGACTCTAAGAAATGGGGTTAGGGCATCATCAATCATTTTCAATGATTATCATGTCGCTTCCGATTTTTTTGATATTTTTCCACAATATTTCTTTTCTTTTCGGTTCTTTAAAAAATGCGAAATGTGAGTTGCTGCCTGAGATAAAAGAAATTATTTCTCCTGTTTTTTCATCTATAACCAAATCACAGTCACCGAAAATCCCTAAATTCTCACCGGTGTCTATATTGATTATTTCCTTGCTGTATAATTCGCTTAATTTCATGTATTCCCCCCCTAAATATGAAAAATTTCTTAGATTACCTTATTTATATGTCAAATACCAGTATGTCCAAAGCCCCCCTGACCTCTTTCAGTTTCGTTTAAATCGTCAACTAATTCAAATTCTGCTCTTTCATGCTTTATTATTACCATTTGAGCAATTCTATCTCCCTTGTTAATTACAAAGTCTTCAGCTCCAAGATTGATTAAAATTACCTTTATTTCTCCCCTATAATCAGAATCGATTGTACCTATTCCATTAACAAGGCTTATACCGTGTTTAATTGCCAAGCCACTTCTTGCCCTTACTTGAGCTTCATAGCCTTCAGGAAGTTCTATAAATAATCCTGTTGGCACAAGAGCTCTTTCCATTGGTTTTAAGACAATAACTTCTTCTACATAAGCCTGCAAATCCACTCCAGCAGAACCTTTCGTTTCGTATTCAGGCAATTTGAATGGATTATTTTTAACTATTTTAATTTTCATATTCTTCTCCAAGTACTTTATTAATTTTTTCTTCTATGTCAGGATGTTTATTAAAATTTCCTACAAAAGTAACGCTTAAGTTATCGATGTTAAACAAGTCTTGTGCAACTTCTAGCACATTTTCGAATTTTACATTTTCAATAGCTTTAATTATTTCATCTGGATACAAAATTTCATTATACAAAAGTTCTCTTCTGCCAATGGCTGACATTCTGCTTGAAGTAGATTCAAGACTTAGAATGTAGTTCCCTTTAATTTGCTGTTTTGCTCTCTTAAATTCTTCTTGTGTAATATTTCCGTTTTTAATTTTTACCATTTCATTTAAAATGGTTCTTAAAGCTTCTTCTACTTCTTCATAGGACATACCTGCATAAATGTTGAATATACCTGTGTCTTTATAATTGGAAGTATAGGAATAAATGGAATAAACAAGACCTTTTTTCTCTCTTACTTCTTGGAAAATCCTTGAACTCATTGTTCCCCCAAACAAATTATTAAGTACTAAGAGAGTGTGGTAATTATCATCATGTCTTCCAAATGTTCTATTTCCTATACACATGTGAAGCTGTTCTAAGTCCTTGTTGACTCCTAGAACTTTTCTTCCATATTTTGAATCTATATTGCTATGTTTTACTTCTTTGTTGTTCCAATGTTTAAACTTTTTCTCTATTAAAGAGATAAATTCTTCTTCTTCAAAATTTCCTGCAATAGATATTACAGTGTTTGAAGGAGAATAATTTTCTTCCATAAAATTTGTAACCTTTTCTTTATTAAATGTTTTCAAATTTTCTTCTGTTCCAAGAATATTATAGGCCATGGGAGAGTCATCAAATATGATTTCAGACATTTTATCATGGACAATATCCTCTGGAGAATCTTCATACATTTTTATTTCTTCTATAACAACAGATATTTCTTTTTCAATTTCTTCCTGAGCAAATAAGGAGTTAAAAAACATATCTGATAGTATATCTACGGCTTCTACTATATTTTCATCTAAAACTTTAGTATAAAAGCAAGTGCATTCCTTGCTTGTAAACGCATTTAGCTGACCGCCTAAATTATCAATTTCTTCTGCAATTTCATTTGCCTTTCTGTTTTTTGTACCTTTGAATAGCATGTGCTCAATAAAGTGTGATAAACCGTTTGTTTCGTCATTTTCGTTATTTGAGCCTACATTAACCCAAATACCTAAGGATGCAGACCTTACATATTCGATTTTTTCCATTACTATTCTGATACCGTTATCCAATGTGTGCTTTTTTATCATTTTTCCTCCAGTAATACTCTATAGAAAGAGCGGTGTCCCTTTTCCTAATAATTGGGCAGTACCAACAGGGATATTCCTTGCCCCTTCCTCTAAGCCAACCATTTTAACTCTCATTGTTCTGAACCTTCCTATTATCAATAACAATATGATAATTACTAAAAAAATTATTACCATTACTTTTCTTATAAATACATTGTTTTTACAAAAAAATTTCATAAAAATCCCCCTTGATTATATGTATTATTCACGAGGACTATTTATGATTACAAATTATTTACATTGTATTCTTTCTACCTTATATTTAAATATTATCAAATATTGACTAGGATTACAAGTACTATTGATAGTATTATAATA
>CAZTML010000058.1:0-7157 GCA_964614935.1 uncultured Clostridia bacterium
CTTTTTGCCAGTCTATATTCAGGAATACCATATCTAAGCATTCCACCTGGTTTTGGCATTGCTTCAAATATATCTACTCCATGTCCATCAACCAAAAGGTAGTAAGCTGCAGATAATCCTGCAGGACCTGCTCCTACAACAGCAACTTTTTTGCCTGTAGCTGGTTTTATTTCAGGAATATATGGATTACCTGTATTTAAGTCATAATCAGCTGCAAATGCCTTAATGCATGCAATTGATACAGATTCTTCAACATGTTGTCTTCTACATGCATCTTCACATGGATGAGGACATACTCTTCCTATACATGCTGGTAAAGGCAATTTTTCTTTAATTAATTTCAATGATTCTATATATTGTCCATTTGCAACTAAAGAAACATATCCTTGAACATCTGTCTGTGCAGGGCAAGCTAAAGTACAAGGTGATTTACAATCTCCTATATGCTGTGATACCAATAAATTAAGTGCATCATTCCTTGCATCTACAACCCTCTTTGTGTTTGAATTAACAACTAAACCGTCTGATACAGGAGTTGAGCAAGCTCTTGCAATTTTAGGTTGTCCCTCAATATCTACTATACATAGTCCACATCCTGCATATACATCTAATCTTTCATCAAAACACAAGTGTGGGATTTCTATACCATTTTCTAAGGCTGCCTGGAGTACTGTTTTCCCAGCTTCAGCTGTAATTTCTTTTCCATTTATATTAAGTTTTACTAAGGCCACGGCTAATCCTCCCTCTTAATTTTTTATTACAGCGCCAAACCTACATACGCTGTAACAATTTCCGCATTTAATACAAAGTTCTTGATCTATTTCATGAGGATTTTTAACAGTGCCTGAAATACAGTTTACAGGACACTTTCTAGCACATAGGGTACATCCTGTGCATTTATCCTTGTCAATTTCATAAGTTAATAAAGCTTTACAATGCTTTGAAGGGCATCTCTTATCAACAACATGGGCTAAGTATTCTTCTTTAAAATATCTAAGCGTTGCTAATACAGGGTTTGGAGCTGTTTGTCCAAGTCCACACAAGGATGAATCCTTAACACTATATGCCAGGCTTTCAAGCTCATCCAAGTCTTCCATTTTACCTTTGCCTTCTACTATTCTTTCAAGTATCTCTAGCATTCTTTTTGTTCCAACCCTACAAGGTGTACATTTACCGCAAGATTCATCAACTATAAAGTCTAAGAAGAATCTAGCTATGTCAACCATACAGTTGTCTTCATCCATTACGATCATACCGCCTGAGCCCATCATTGAGCCAACTTTAGCAAGGTTTTCATAATCGATTTGGGTATCAAGGTGGTCTTTAGTCAAGCATCCGCCTGAAGGTCCACCGGTTTGAACTGCTTTAAATTCTTTTCCGTTAGGGCATCCGCCGCCTATGTCGTATATTACTTCTCTTAAAGTAATTCCCATTGGTACTTCAACAAGTCCTGTGTTTGTTATTTTGCCACCCAAGGCAAATACCTTTGTTCCCGGAGATTTTTCTGTACCAAAGCTTCTAAACCACTCAGGTCCATTTACAATAATTTGTGGTATGTTGGCTAAGGTTTCAACATTATTAATTATTGTAGGTTTTCCCCAAAGACCTTTGTTAGCTGGGAAGGGAGGCTTAATTTTTGACATTCCTCTATTTCCTTCAATTGACTGCATAAGTGCTGTTTCTTCACCACATACGAATGCTCCTGCCCCAAGGCGTGTTTCTATATCAAAATCAAATCCTGAATTAAAGATGTTTTTTCCTAATAAGCCAAGCTCTTTTGCTTGGTCTATTGCTATGTGTAATCTGTGGACAGCAATTGGGTATTCTGCTCTTACATATATATATCCTTTTGTAGCTCCAATTGCATAGCCTGCAATAGCCATTGCTTCCAATACTGCATGAGGGTCTCCTTCAAGAACACTTCTATCCATAAATGCGCCTGGGTCACCTTCGTCAGCATTACATATTACATATTTTTGGTCAGCTTTATTTGGTGCTGCAAAAGACCATTTCATTCCTACAGGGAATCCTGCTCCCCCTCTTCCTCTTAAGTTAGAGTCCTTCATTAATTGTATTACTTCTGCAGGAGTCATTTCTGTCAATACTTTTCCAAGAGCCAAGTAACCGTCTCTTGCTATATATTCATTTATATCTTCAGGGTTAATCAAACCGCAATTTCTCAGTGCTACTCTTTTTTGCTTGCTATAAAACTGAACTTCCATCAATGTTTTATGTTCTTCTGCATGTTCTACTTTAGCTTTTTCCTTGAATAAATATTTTTCTACGATTCTTCCTTTTAATAGGTGTTCATCTACTATTTCATCTACCTTGTCTACATTCATTCTTGAATAGAATGAACCTTCAGGATAGACTATAACTATGGGACCTTCTTCACATAGACCAAAACAGCCTGTTGCTACAACTTGTACTTCTTTGTCTAGTTTAACTTCCTTTATCTTTTCTTCAAATCTTTCTTTAACTAAATCAGATTTAGAAGAATGACATCCGGTTCCCCCACATACTAAAACATGAGATCTGAATATCGCCATGATTTTACCTCCACTTTCATTATCTATTCAGCCGCGCCAATTGTGTATTCGTTTACAACAATTCCGTTCACTAAATGTTCTGCCACAATTTTTTTAGCCTTTTCTGTGTCAACATGAATATAAGTAACTTTTTCCTTGTCAGGAGTATATACTTCAACAATAGGTTCATAAGTGCACATACCGATACAACCGGTTTGAACGACTTGTACATTATTTAAATTTCTTTTAGCAACTTCCTCTACAAAAGTACCTAGAACTGGTCTTGCGCCTGCTGATATGCCGCAAGTTGCCATGCCTACAACAACCCTTATATCTTTATCGGTATTTCTCATTTCTACATTCTTTATGGCTTCATCTCTAAGCTTTTTTAATTCATCAAGTGATTTCATGCTAGGCCTCCTAATTATATTTTTTTAGTATCTCAGGGATCTTTTTTGGTTCGACCTTACCGTAAACTTCATCGTCAATCATCATAACCGGAGCCAATCCACAGCAACCTAAGCACCTGGTTTCTTCAAGGGTAAACAACTTATCCCCAGTGGTTTTTCCCACCTCTATTTTTAGTTCTTCGACAAGTTTGTCCGTAATTTCTTGAGCACCTTTTACATAACAAGCAGTTCCTAAGCAAACTCCGATTTTGTGTTTACCTTTTTCTTCAATAGAAAACTGGGTATAGAATGTTACAACACCATAGATATCAGCTAAGGGAATATTTGTTTCATCTGATATAAATTGTTGGACTTCTAGGGGTAAATATCCAAATATACTTTGGGCTTTCTGTAATATTTGCATAGTTACTCCTTGTGAATCTTTTACCGAATCAATATACTCTTTCAGTTGGTCGAATTCACTTTTTTTTGATAGTACAAATTCGTTCTGCAATTTGCTAACCTCCATTATTATTTATAATAATCATATAACAATTATTATATAATTATTAGCTGTAAAAGTCAACAGATTGAATTGCTAAATTCGTTAATTTGTCAATTTTGTGACAGGTTAAAGACAAAAGAATCCTCAAAATAACAGAATTGTTTATCTTTATATTTTTTGAAATTTTCTTCTATTATTTGGTTGTAATATTAACAGGTTATACAAATTATATGCAAATACGTTGTTAATCTAGTTAATAATTTATCAATTTTGCCATAAATAACATCTATTTGTTTTGCCATACTGAGCGTATTGAAGCATCCCATCTTTTATCTGCGATTCAGAATGATGAGGGCTTAAGTCATCGATATTAAATGTATTAGGATATAAAAAGTCTACGATTCGTACTTATAAGTACAAATCGTAGAATAATTCTAAAGGGGTAAATATAAATTAACTAGATAAATGGGGTTAAGCCATCTTATAAAATACCTTATATGCTTTATATGTCATGTATACATCTGTCTTGGAAACTAATTCGTAAGGAGCATGCATACTTAATACCGGAACTCCTAAATCTACCACGTCCATATTGTAATTCGCCATAATATATGCAATTGTTCCACCGCCGCCCTGGTCTACCTTACCTAATTCTGAAGTCTGCCAAACAACTTCATTTTCATTGAACAAGTGTCTCAACTTACCAATATATTCTGCATTGGCATCATTTGCTCCTGACTTACCTCTGCTGCCTGTATATTTAACCATAGCAACACCTTTGCCCATAATGGCGGCATTTTGAATTTCTGTAACACTTGGATAGGTAGGGTCTACTCCTGCTGCAACATCCGATGAAAGCATAGAGCTATTTTCCAAAGCCCTTTTCAGTGATAATTCGCTGTAATTTCCATTGTTTTTTTGAGCTATAAGCTCTGCAATCATATTGTTGAAAAACATTGAATGCATGCCTGTGTTTCCGTTACTTCCAACTTCCTCTTTATCAGCAAACAAGGCAACTGCAGTTTTTTGTGGATTATCTAACTCCATAATGGCTTTTAAGGATGTATAGGCACATACTCTGTCATCATGACCGTATGCCATAATCATTCCCCTGTCTAATCCAACATCTCTCGCTTTTCCAGCCGGCACTATTTCTAATTCAGCTGTTAAAAAGTCTTCTTCAATCATCCCATATTTTTCATTAAGGATTTTAAGTACATTTAATTTAAATCTTTTATCATCTTCCTTGCCTTCTGCAGGTAGGCTTCCAATAATAACATTAAGCCCTTCTCCTTCAATTGCTTCTGAGAGCTTCTTGTCGTTTTGGTCTTTTGCTAAATGTGGTAGTAAATCTGTTATGTAAAAAACAGGATCATTTTCATCATCACCTATGGCGATATCTATGACCTCTCCATTTGATTTCACTAAAGTTCCGTAAAGTGCTAAAGGTATAGCCACCCACTGGTATTTCCTTATACCGCCGTAGTAATGGGTTTTTAATAAAGAAAGACCATGGTCTTCATACAAGGGATTTTGTTTTAAATCTATACGAGGAGAATCAACATGACTTCCTACTATGTTCATTCCCTTTTCAATATCTTCCTTGCCTACCACCACCAAGACAGCGGCTTTTCCTTTATTAACATAATACAATTTGTCGCCTTGATTAATTTCCCTTTGTTCTTTAAAGTTCTTAAAACCTGCGTCTTTTGCCTGTCTTATTATTTCATTGATTGAAAGTCTTTCTGTTTTTGAAGCATCTATGAATTTTTTATAGTCATCTCCTAATTTAAAAACTTTTTCTTTTGTTTCATCATTGATTTTATCCCAAATATAATGCTTTTTATAAAACAGTTCCATTATTGTCGTCTCCTTTTATTGTTTAATCATTAGTTTAGCTAAATACACTTCTTCATTTTCTTCTAAACATTTAATAGTGTAATTTTTTATTAAGTTGAATTCACCATCATAGCCTCTCATAAGCCATTCTAAGTCAACGTTTACAGAGTAACCATCGTCATTAAGTTCTATATTGTAAATTTTATGGACTTTCACATTCATTGCCAACTCATAATCTGTTGGATTATCAATTACCTTGCACAAAATATCTAAGTCATTTTCCAGCAATTTGTCGGCTTCAATCTTAACTAACTTCTCTTCCAAACGGTCCATGTCCTTGTAACCATACAGAAACTCATTCATTATCTTTATTCGCTCATTTAACAAATATTCAATAGTCTTTATTTCTTTATGGTATTCATAGCCATTAATTGAATTATAGCTGAATAGAAGCAATAATATCATGGTGAAAATAAATCTTTTTTTCATTTGTAATCCCCCTAATAAAGATGTCTTTCTATTATAGGGGGATTGTCTTAATAATTTTATCAATAATTGTCGCAGTAATTGTAAAATTAATCGCTTATTTCAACAATCTTTGCATATTTAATTTAATTTAATTTTTTCACGCTTTTTCTTTTTTCTAATGTAAATGGAAGTTCCATACGTCCTTGTTGAACTTTGTCACCCTTTATCATCTTTATAAGCATCCTCATGCCTACTGCTCCTACATCGTAGTAAGGTTCTCCTATTGTAGTAATTTCAGGTCTAACAAATTTTCCTTCACGAATATTTCCAAATCCTACAATAGATACATCATCAGGAACTTTTATATCATTGTCTAAGAAAGAGTCTAGTATTCCGATTGCTATTTCATCGGAGCTGGATACACAAGCTGTAAACTCTCCAACTTCATCAATTATGGATTTTCCTAATTCATATGCTTGGGCGTGCTTGTTTCCTCCAACAACATAAACCTTGGAATATTCTAATTCATTATCTTCAATTGCCTTTAAATACCCTTCTACCTTTTCGTTTTCAACGGTAGTTCTGCTTTCAAAGTCAGAAAAATATGCAATTTTCTTATGGCCTTCTTCAATTAGGTATTTAGTGATTTCATAAATTGCAGCATTGCAGTCTATGGTTACATGATTCATTTTATCAATAATATCTCTCGTGAAAAATACGGTAGGCTTGTTAAAGCTTTTAGCCAACTTAATTATTTCTTCATCAAATTTAGTTCCTACTAGGAATAAACCTTCAGCCTGTTTTCTGTCTAATAGCTGTAAGTATTTTTCCTGTGTTTCCTTGCTTGAATAAGCTCCACAAAGAAGAATATCGTATCCATACATTTTACCTATTTCTTCGATTCCTCTTACAATATCAGCAACATGAGATTGTGCTAAATTGTTTACTATAACTCCTATTAAATAAGATCTTCTTGTTACAAGGCTTCTTGCAACGTCATTTGGTTTATATCCTGTTTCTTCGATTACTTTTAAAACTCTTTTCCTAACTTCCGGACTTACAGGTTTAGAGTCATTTATAACTCTTGATACTGTTGAAATCGATACTTCTGCAAGTCTGGCAACGTCTTTAATTGTTATCATTTGTTCATTCCTCCTTATATCGTTTATTTCATCATTGATAATGTATTCCTAGTTAATTTATATTATATATGTATTTTACTATAAAGGCAATTGTTATTTTCCCGTTTTCCTAAGAAAATGTCATCCTGAGCCTAGGAAGGATCTCAGGTTTAAAAGATGAGATTCTTCAATGCATAGAATGACACTAATCTTATGATTATTTATAGCAAATTAATTTTGGCATATAAAAACCCGCAATGCCGCAAACCAATAATTCACACCCGCACTTAAGCAGGTGGGATTTCTG
>CAZTML010000058.1:7257-10378 GCA_964614935.1 uncultured Clostridia bacterium
CCGCAATGCCGCAAACCAATAATTCACACCCGCACTTAAGCAGGTGGGATTTCTGTTGACTGATTCTGGCGTCCCGTCTAAGCGGGCCTGTCATAGGCAGACAAACTTGAAGTCCCCTTTAATATATGTCGGTTGAATTATATGATTTCCGAACACCGCAGGCTAATTTCTTTAATTTATTATACCAAATTTTCTTTAAGCTTACAAGTTTTTTTACAATTTGGCTAGAAAGCTTAGTAATATTTTAACCTCTGCTTTAGATAATATTCACCTAAACTTATATAAGTTGGTCCAATTCTTCTTGATGAATAACTTCTTTTTCCATTAATAATTTTGCTATACTTTCCACTTTTTCTTTATTACTTTCAACAATTTTAAAGACTTCTTTATATATCTCGGCAGTCAAATCTTTTACTGATTCTTCAACTGACGTTAAAGGTATTCTCAGTTTATCAGACATAAGTTGATAATTAATAAATGTTGAATCATTCATACCGTATTTTGAAATATAATCAATTGCTAAAGAAGTAGCTTTTTCTATATCATTTTGTGCCCCGGCAGTAATATTTTCGCTTCCGAAGAATATTTCTTCAGATACTCTACCTGCCATTAAAACAGACAAATAATTTCTAATTCTTTTCTTAGTCATAATTTCTTCTGAGTTAGGAGTGGAAAGTGTATAACCACCAGCTCCCTTACTTGTGGGAATTACAGATACACGTACAACCTTATTTTCAGGAAGCAAGTGCCTAGAAACAAAAGCATGTCCAGCTTCGTGATAGGAAGTAATAGTTTTTTGAATTCCATTGTCGTAATCCTTCTTTTCAACTCCAGCCAAAACTTCTAAATATGCCTTTTTTATGTGGTCTTCCCTAATTTTGTCTGAATTTTCTCTTATAGCTAAGAGTGCAGCTTCATTAATTAGATTTTCAATCATAGCACCGCTGAAGTAAACGGTCATATCTGCTAATTCATCTATATTTACTTCTTTTGCATCCATTTTGCTTAAATAAAGCTGTATAATATCTTTCCTTGCATTCTTGTCTGGGAGCATTATTTCAATTTGTCTGTCAAATCTACCTGGTCTTAAGAGTGCATTGTCTAAAGTATCGACCCTGTTTGTTGCAGCCAGCACAAGAATCCCTGAATCATCGGCAAATCCTGACATTTCAGTTAGAAGTGCATTTAGTGTTCTATCTCCTTCATCGCTTGACTTGAGATTCCCTGCCGATCTTTTCTTGCCAATGGCATCTATTTCATCTATAAAAATCACGCTTTTACCTGACTTTTTTGCCTTTTTAAAGAGATTTCTTATTCTTCCGGCACCTAGGCCTGCATAAACTTGCACAAAATCAGAGCCGGATACTGCATAAAAAGGCACTCCTGCTTCCCCCGCCAGGGCTTTTGCCATCAATGTTTTTCCGGTTCCCGGAGCCCCGTAAAGGAGTATTCCTTTTGGCATCCTTACCTTAAATTTGCTGTATTTTTCAGGTTTTTGTATGAAGTCCACCAATTCTAAAAGGCTTTGTTTAGCTTCATAATTTCCTGCTACATCATCAAAGGTCATGGTTGAAGAACCATGATAGTCAATTTCGTTTAAATTATTAATTTCCTTTTGTGCAGATTTTTTATTTTTTAAAAAAATAAAATATATAAAAATCAAAACGACTATTATAGCTATAATCTGATAAGTTTCCATGTTGTACCCCCTGTTAACTGTCATCCTGAGCATAAGCGAAGGATCGCGGTTCAGAATGACACGCTGCTTCGCAGCTTATTCATAGCAATGACTAGAGCTGCGCTCCCGAATGTTTATTATTCATAGTAAGTTGTTCAAAACTATGTCCTTATTATCTTCTATTTTAACACAGGGATATACTTATATATATACTCAATATATAGCTAACATTCATTAATTTTCCTTAGTTTCCAACAAACATATGGATTGTGATGCTATACCTTGACCTTTTCCTTCAAAACCTAAGTTTTCGGTTGTAGTTGCTTTTATATTTATATTAGAAATAGCAGTTTTTAAATCTTCTGCTATATTTTTTTGCATTTCATCAATAAATGGGGACATTTTTGGTTTTTGGGCAATTATTACTGCATCAATATTTCCTATTCCCAAATTATTTTCATTCATTATTTCATATACTTGTCTTAATAGGACACGGCTATCAGCATCCTTATACTTGTTTTCCGTATCAGGAAACAATTTGCCTATATCCCCTTTGCCCATGGCACCTAAAAGGCTGTCCATTATTGCATGTATTAAAACATCTGCATCAGAGTGACCGCTAAGACCTTTTTCATAGGGTATGGTAACCCCACCTATTATTAATTTTCTGTTTTCAACTAAAGCATGTACATCGTAGCCAATTCCTACCTTCATAGTGATCTCCTTTAATAAACATTTGCAAGAATTTCTGCCATTTTTAAATCGATTGGCCTTGTTATTTTAATATTTTTAGACAATCCTTCAATTGTCTTTACTTTATAGCCATAGTATTCAACGATAGAGGCGTCATCTGTAAATTCTGCATCTTCAGTCATGGCTTTTTCATAGCATTCTCTTATAATATTGTAATCAAAAGCCTGGGGAGTCTGTACAGCCCTCAATTTTTTCCTATCAAATGTCTGTAGAACTATTCCATCTCCTGAGACTTCCTTTATAGTATCCACTACATCTATTACAGGGATGCAAGCCTTATAGCTAATAGCATTTTCTATGCAGGTGCTTATTAGTGTATAAGAAACGAAAGGTCTCACCCCATCATGTATGAGGACTACATCGGAGAAGCTAATTTTTTTTAATCCTTGATAAACAGACTCAGTCCTTGTTTTTCCACCAGCTACCACATGTTGGATTTTATTATAAAAGGGTGCTATTTCATCTTTAACAAATTCTATATCTTCCTTGTTAACAACAAGGATAATTTTATCTACATCATTACTTTTTTCGAATTTATACAAGGTGGTATCTAAAATGGTTTTTCCGCCAATATCCATATATTGCTTTGGTATTTCAGAGTCCATCCTTGTCCCTTTGCCTGCTGCAACAATTATTGCAGCAACGCGTTTATCATTGTACATATCAATCTTCCTCCAACACGCTGTCATT
>CAZTML010000059.1:0-10376 GCA_964614935.1 uncultured Clostridia bacterium
GCATGAGGTGTAATATATACATTTTCCATATCCCACAATTCATCGTCTACAGGTAAAGGTTCAACTTCAAAAACATCTAAGCCAGCATAGGAGATTTTTTTATTTTTTAATGCTACCTTTAAATCTTCCTGATTTATTACACTTCCTCTAGCAATATTTATTATTGAAGCAGTATCCTTCATATATTTTAGGTTTTCCTTATTAATCATATGATGTGATTCCTTATTTAAGTCAACTGTTACAATTATGTAATCACTATTGGTCATAAGATACTCCAAACCTCTTTTACCTGAATGAATTTCATCAAAATATGCCATTGAAGATACAGGGCTTCTTTTGTAACCAAGTACTTTAACACCAAAACCCTGAAGTCTTTGTGCAATTTCTGTTGCAATAGAACCTGTACCTATTATGCCCACAGTCTGACCCTTAAATTCTTTTCTTTTCTGAAATGGTTCCCACTTGTGTTCTTTTTGGTTTTTTAAGAATGTCAATGCATTTGTATTATGCATAAGTATTTTACAAATAACATCCTCGGCTATAGGAATAGCATATATGTCTTTTCCGTTGCAGAATGTTATATTTCTTCGTTTCATATAATCCAAATCAATTGAATCAAAGCCTGTTCTGAATGATTGTATCCATCTTAAATTAGGTAACTTGTCAAGTTTTTCAGGAACAAAGTCCATAGGTTCTCCAATAATTGCTTCTGCTTCAGGACAATCATCAATTTCTGTGCAAAACTCGATATTAGGAAATTTTTCAGATACTAGTTCTAGATATTTTTTGTGAATAATTATTTTCATAGTTACTCCTTTTATAATGAGCTATCCGACATTATGCGGATGCAAAGTCTTTATATAAGAAAAGGCGCTCTGCGCCTCAACTTAAACGATACAATGAGCTACAACCTTATAATCATCCGGTACCCCATAATCCTTTTCAGGCTTACCGAACTTCCAGGTAATATCATATAATGTGCTTTCAATAATTGCATCAAAATATAGCATTATAACTGCCGTATCTATTTTTTCTTCATATTTTGTAACATATATATCTTTTTTTAAGGCTAAAATAACAGTGCCATTGTCAACAATAAATCTCCATGGTTGACGATTTTTGTATGAAGGCGCTAATATTCCATAAAAGAAGCCTTCTAAAAGACCGTAGTTAACTAATTCATCAGGATCTGCCTTTTGGCCCCATTCTTTTGTGAAAACTAAATCTCTTATGCCAAGTCTTTCTGTAACATTATCTTCAACTATTGTAACTTCTGCTTTCGATGGATTATATACAGAATCATTTTCATATAGAATCTTATTATGGGCATCTTCATAACCAAGAGCTATTAGTGCTGCCAACTTCTTGTCTGATTGAATACCTAATTTTTCCTTTACTTCTTCCCCATCATCAAATGATATCCAACAGGAAGCAATACCTAAAGACCAAGCCTTCAGCATTATATCCTGCGCCCTGTAGCCCACATTTTCTATGTAATATTCATGATCATCCGATAGAAATATTAAATAGTGAGGAGCTTCAATCATTCTTTTATTATATCCTGCAGAATTCTCTAGTTGTTTAAAAACCTCGTCTCTTTGTTTTCTGATAACTTGAACTTCAATATCATCAACTAGTCTTTTGCCTTGTTCATAATACCCTTTTAATTCCTTAAGTAAATCTGAATCTACTTCTTCTTTTTTGTAAAGTCTTACTGATTTTATTTCAGAAATAATCTCTTTATATTTCATTTAATCTAGTCACCTCCGTTAGTATTAAGTTAATTATACCCAACTTTCGAGGAAACTAACACATATTACAATTAAAAAGCTATTACTATTCCTCCGTCATAAGCATAAACAGTACTTAAGCCTGATGATGTAAATATTTTTACATCTTTAAAAGGATATTTTGCTTTTATATCGTCTCTTAACTTTTCAGCCTTTTCAAGGCAATTTACATGGGTGATACCTAGGACTGTATTTTCATAATCAATATTGTAGTCAGCAAGCATATCCACAAGTCTAGAGAAGGCTTTCCTTTTTCCTCTTATAGATTCTTTTAAAACTATTCTTCCTTCTCCGTCTTCACCCATAATTGGAACAATGTGCATTATGTTTGCAAGCATTGCCTTAAAATTAGTAATTCTCCCGTTTTTAGCTAGGTTATCCAAAGAGTCCAAAATAAATAGTGTCCTTAGTTTAGATATATATTTTTCTGTTTGCTCAACAATTTCCTTAGGCTTAAAATTTTCTTCAATTAATTGCTTAATTTTTAAAGCAATTAGTGTTTCACCTGCTGCAGCTGTCTTTGAATCAAAAATGTGCACAAAAGTATCAGGAAACTTTTCCTTTATGGTTTCAACTGCAACCATGGCACTGTTGTAAGAACCGCTAAGCTGACTTGAAATTGTTACAATAAAATTACTTGCTTCTGTTTTTATTTTGTTTATAAATTCTTCAGGAGAAGCACAAGCAGTTTTAATCTGAGAACTGCTTTTTTTCATTTTACGAATAAGGTCAAGTATATCTGTATTTTTGTCTATTATTTCTTCATCGTCAATTAAAATTCTGAAGGGAACCCTCTCAATACTTTCTGTATCTTCATTAAAGTCAACACAAGAATCTACTATTAAGTTTGTTTTCATGGTTACTCTCCTATTCATTTGATATGAAAATTATAACAAAAACATCTATATTATACAAATCAAATTTAAGCATTTATTTAAATAATTTCAACTTTTTTGCTCGTTTTAATTTTTTTATCTGAGACTCCCTTTTCATGGCATCAACTTTATTGTCAAATTCTTCATAGTACTTTAAAACTACAGGTGTTCTGCCTCTTGTGTATTTTGCACCCTTTTTTTCGTTATGAGTCTTAATTCTTTTATCTAAATTATTTGTGTAGCCCGTGTATAATGTTTTATCCTTACATTCGACAATGTATATATAATGCATTTTATCACCTTTTATTTAATTTTACTTATTTTAACACAAATAACTGGAAATTTAAAATAAATCTTGCCTTTGTTCCACTGTTGACTTTTACTTTTCAATATAATAAAATTAATTAATAATTAGGAGGCATTTATGATGAGAAAGATTGGAATAATCGGTGCTATGGATATTGAGGTTGAAGAGCTTATTAATTCCATGGAAGATGTAAAAAAACAAACCATAAGCAATATAGATTATTATGAAGGAAAACTTCAAGGTAAGAATGTAGTTGTAGCAAAGTCTGGTGTAGGTAAGGTTCATGCAGCTGTTTGTACCCAAACAATGATACTAAAATATGGTCCTGATGCAATAATAAATACAGGGGTTGCCGGGTCTTTAAGCCCTGAACTTGACATTGCAGACATTGTAATATCTGATGGCGTTGTGCAGCATGATTTTGATGTTTCACCATTTGGCAAACCGGTTGGCTTGATTTCAGGAATTGATTTAATTAAAATCCCATGCAATGATGTTTTGGCAAACAAATTAGTAAAAGCAGCCAAAATTTTAAAAGATACTAATGTTGCTATGGGAACTATAGCTTCAGGAGACCAGTTTATTAGCAGCATGGAAAAGAAGGACTATATAGTAAATAACTTTAATGCCCTTTGTACTGAAATGGAAGGTGCATCAATCGGTCATGTATGCTATATAAATGATGTAGATTTCTGCATAGTTAGAGCAATGTCTGATAAAGCCGATGGAACAGCCAACATGGATTTTGATGAATTCGTACAAATTGCAGTGGACAAGTCAATTAAGCTAATAAATAATTTTTTGAAAGATGATTCTTCACTACGTTCGGAATAACTCTTACGTGTATATCCATAACAATGACGAGGGCAACGCCCTCGTCATTAAGTATTCACAACAACTATAATAATTTATGGTGCTAGTATATCTATAGCATTATGTACTGAAGATATTTCCGCAGGGGCATATCCTCCTGGATCTCCATCCCTATCAATTAGTAATTCTCCTTCGGGAATTATTTTTATATTCTCAGCCTGAAAATAACGTACTTTAGGATGATTTATATGCTGACCGTTAAAAACTTTGGTGAAAATTTGAAATAGTTCAGCATTGCTTGCTTTTTCAAAAATAACCACGTCTAACAAACCATCATCTAATTTTGCATCAGGACATAAATACTTAAATCCCCCTGCACCTGCAGAATTAATTACAAGGAAAAGCAAAGTTTTATAAGAATATTCCTTACCATCTATTATATAATTAATATTTTCGCAAATCTCCAGTTCCCCAGGTACTTGAACAGCTGCTTGATAATAATAGGCATACTTACCAAGTATTGTTTTAGCATCAATTGTAACCTTGTGAGGAATAGTAGTGAAAGCCCCTCCTCCAACAACATTCACAAAATAAGAATCATTTATTTTACCTATATCTATTGTCCTAATATTGTTTTTCATAATAAGAGAAGCAAAGTTCTCCTGGTTTTTTGGAAGTTTAAGCTGTTCAGCAAAATCATTTACTGTTCCTGCCGGCATTATAGCTAATTTCGGCCGTGAAGAACATTTCATCATTCCATTAACCACTTCGTTAACCGTTCCATCACCACCACAAGCTATAATCATATCATAACCATATTGACATGCTCTAGTAGCTGCAGTTTCTGCATCTCCCTTTTTCTTGGTTGCGTAAAACAAGAATTCACAATCTTCAAAACTCATTACTGTTTCTGCAGCACCAAAAACCTTATATGCTGCAATTTCTTTGCCTGAAGAAGGATTATATATTACATAGTATCTTTTCATTTTATCACCTTCATGTTATTAAAACAATTATAGCATATTTGCAAAAATTTACAACTATAATAAGGGGGCCAAGAGTCTACATACAGATTCCTTAAACCTTATAACAAGTCCTCTTTCTAAATACAACTCTCTTGTTAACTCTAGAGAATAATTTAAATCTTCCACAAAGACATCATTTAGCGACTTTGAAGTGGCCGTATCAAATATTATTGCATTGCATTCAAAATTTAATTTAAAACTTCTTACATCGAAGTTGGCAGTACCAACTGAAGCCACAGCCCCATCTACTACCAGGGTCTTTGCATGGAGAAAGCCATATTCATAGGTATAAATCTTCACACCGTAAGGCAAAAGTCCCCCACAATACCAATAAGTAGCCCAGTAAACAAAAGGATGATCAGGCTTACAGGGAATCATAATTTTAACGTCAACTCCTGAAATTGCTGCAATTTTTATAGCTTCAAATACAGAAGCATCAGGTACAAAGTAAGGAGTTTGTATTAAAATAGTCTTTTTTGCTGAATTTATCATTTTTACATAATTACTTTTAATAGCTTCATCGAGTTTATCAGGTCCAGAACTGATAATTTGAATTCCCACACTTCCTTCCACCTTGTTGTCAGGAAAATACCTTGGTAAAAACATTAATTCTTCTTTAGAAGCATGACTCCAATCTAAAAAAAATCTAGTCTGGAGATCAATTACAGCATCTCCTGTGATTTTGATATGAGTGTCTCTCCAATAGCCCACCCTCTTATCTAATCCCAAATATTCATCCCCTACATTGAAACCTCCTACATACCCTCTTATCCCATCTATAACTACAATTTTTCTATGGTTTCGATAATTTATTTTAAAATTAAAAAAAGAAAACCTGGAAGCAAAAAATATAGCAATTTTTACGCCTGACTTTTTTAATTTTTCAACTTGGTCTTTTGTTATTTTCCTACCACCTACAGAATCATATAATAGTCTTACTTCCACCCCTTCTTCAGCTTTTCTTGAAAGAAGGTCTAATAAATTATTACCAAGATTGTCGTTTCTTATGATGTAGTATTCCATGTGTATGTGATTTTTTGCTTCTTCAATAGATTTAAACAAGCTTTCAAACTTTTTTTCACCATCAGTATAAATTGTTACTTCATTATTCTGAGTGTAAGAAAAGCCATGGTAAAATAAGTTCATTTTTATTAAGTCTTTGTAATTCTCTATATTTTTATCATTAAATATAAGTCCGCCGGAATTAAATAATTCCTTTTGTACCTTTAAATAATTTCCAAATGATTTTTTTGCATAAATTTTCATAATAAAAAGTTGCTTCCTGCTAAAGTTTTGTGACAACAAAAGATAGAACAAAAATCCAAGTCCCGGAAATACCAAAAGAACTAATACCCATGCAAGTGTGGCAATAGGGTCTTTTCTTTCCAAGAATATTACAATCATTGCCATTAAAATATTAAGAGCATACATCACTGACATAGAGTTAAATAAATCAACCATGTTTACCTCCTATCTATGAAAATAGATTAATTTTGTGTAAAAACTTGCAAACCCGCCCTTTCAATCATAATATTTAAACTTGCCCAAATTGTTACTATGATTGAATTTATAAAAAAATTATGCTAATATATATTATCAACATTAAGGAAGAAATTATGAAAAAACCATTAAAATACTGGATTTTTGTTGGAACACTTTTTACATCGCTATCTTCAATAATAATTAGATTTTCGGAAGCTCCTGCCCTTGTTATGGCAGCATACAGGATGCTTTTTACATCTATAATGGTCTCTGTTCCCGTTTATATAAAAAGTAGGGAGGAATTCAAATATGTAAGTAAAAGACACTTACTTCTAAGTATAATTAGCGGCCTTTTTCTTGCTTTTCATTATGCCTTCTGGATGCAATCCATACAAATGACAACAATAGCTAACTCAACAGTCCTTGTATCTAGCAGCCCTATTTATGTTGCTCTATTTAATTATTTTGTACTAAAAGAAAAGTTTAGTAAAAGCATGGTTTTGGGAATTTCAATGTCACTTCTAGGAACAATAATAATTGCCATGGGTTCG
This sequence comes from uncultured Clostridia bacterium, assembly GCA_964614935.1. Taxonomy (GTDB): domain Bacteria; phylum Bacillota; class Clostridia; order Tissierellales; family Sedimentibacteraceae; genus Sedimentibacter. The sequence continues at coordinate 6,844 of CAZTML010000059.1, forward strand.
GCAGGTGGTAGCTACGACTCTATGGTGGTTGGGAATTTTTTTGCATTTTTAGGTGCGATTTTTGTAGCAGGCTACCTATTAATTGGGGGAATCGTTCGAAAGGATATAAGTGCAGGGGTATATGTTTTTATTGTTTATTCCGTATCTGCCCTTGCTTTATTTATTTTGTGTTTTATAACAAGAACACCTATATATCCCTATCCACCTAAAGAATATATGCTCTTCTTCTTACTTGGATTTTGTAGCTCAATACTTGGACACACAGTATATAACTATTTAGTAAAATATTATTCTTCCACCTTAATATCAGTTTCCACTCTCGGGGAACCTATTTATGCAAGTATACTAGCTATGTTTATATTTAAAGAGATACCTTCTATACATACAATAATCGGCGGGATTATAATAATTACAGGTATATATTACTACTTGACTACACAAAATGTTAATCAAGACCAAAATTAAAGATCTAATTTGCAGCCATTATAGAAGTAGCTTCACGCGCTTAAATAAAAAATACTTCCAAATAGATATTCTAATTTTAGTTAATTAGACTGTCCACCTTGGAAGTATCGTATCAATTATGGTATCCCTTTTTCTATTTAGTAATTATATGCCCTTTTTATTAGTTTTTCTCTTTCCACTCTATTGAAGCTTTTATTAATTGTTTGAATAAAGGATGGCTTCTTGTAGGCCTTGATTTAAATTCAGGATGGAACTGGCAGGCCACAAACCATGGATGGTCTTTTAATTCAATTATTTCAACCAATTTATTATCTGGTGATATCCCTGAAATTATTAATCCATTCTCCTCACATACATCCCTATATGCATTGTTAAACTCATATCTGTGGCGGTGCCTTTCATTAATAATATCATCGCCTTCATATGCTTCTTTTGCCTTTGTTCCGTCAACAAGCTTGCATGGGTAGCTTCCAAGCCTCATTGTTCCACCTTTGTTATCAATGTTTTTCTGGCTTTCCATCATATAAATAATTGGATTATCTGTTCCAGGATTAAATTCAGTGCTGTTGGCATCTGTATAACCTAGTACTGATCTGGCAAATTCAACTACTGCCATTTGCATACCAAGGCAAATTCCTAAGTAAGGCTTTTTGTTTTCTCTTGCATATTTTGCTGCAAGAATTTTTCCTTCAATTCCTCTATCTCCAAAACCGCCAGGAACTAAAATTCCATCACAGTCTTCAAGTATTTCTTCATAGTTTTCTTCATTGACATCTTCTGAGTGTATCCATGAAATATCAACATCTGTGGAATTATCTATTCCTCCATGTTTTAATGCTTCTGCAACTGACAAATAAGCATCTTTAAGTTCAACATATTTTCCAACTAGTGCAATTTTAACCTTATGTTTTGGATTTTTAGAACGACTAACCATATCATTCCACTCTGTTAAATCCGGTTCATTACATTTTAAATTGAAATGATCGCACACTAATTTTGCAAGACCTTCTTTCTCTAACAAGAGGGGGATATCATATACAGATTCTGCATCTTCATTTTGGATAACATTTTGTTTTTCTACATTACAAAATAAGGCGATTTTTGTTTTTAATTCTTCTGGAATTTCTTTTTCGCTTCTGCATACCAATATATCCGGCTGAATTCCTATGCTTAGTAGTTCCTTAACGCTATGCTGGGTTGGTTTTGTCTTAAGTTCTCCTGCCATTGTTAAATAAGGAAGTAATGTAACGTGTATATACAATACATTTTCCCTTCCTACTTCGTAGCGAATTTGTCTTATAGCTTCCAAAAAAGGCTGGCTTTCGATGTCTCCTACAGTTCCTCCTATTTCAGTTATAACTACATCAACATCCTTAACAGTGGCAATTCTTTTTAGCATATTTTTTATTTCATTTGTTACATGGGGAATAACCTGTACTGTTCCTCCAAGGTAATCTCCTCTTCTTTCCTTATTTAATACAGACCAATATATTTTACCTGATGTAATGCTGCTGTATTGAGTTAAATTTATATCAACTATTCTTTCATAGTGTCCTAAGTCTAAATCCGTTTCCGCACCGTCGTCAGTTACATAAACTTCTCCATGTTGGTATGGACTCATAGTTCCCGGGTCCACATTTAAATAAGGGTCAAATTTCTGCAAAGTTACTCTAAGACCTCTGCTTTTTAAAAGCCTTCCTAAAGAAGCTGCAGTTATCCCTTTCCCTAATGAAGAAACCACTCCTCCGGTTACAAAAATATATTTTGGCATTCTTTCCTCCTGATCTTTAGTTATTATTCCAATTTGGGGACATTCCTCGTGCCCGCAAAGGCTAACCACCATTAGAGGTGTGTCCCCATTCCTTTTTTGGTGTGTCTCCATAGATTTTTACATAAAAAAGAGACAAAAAAGGGGTTTTTTTTTTAGTCTCTGTTTATCATATTGTGTTTTAAGTAAAATATCCTTAATAAATATAGTTTGGATTTCCTACTGTCTTTACATTACTAAACAATATTATATTAAATAAATAAAAAGGTCAATCATTTTTGCATTGTTTTTTAAAAATTTTTATAAGTTGTACTAATTGAAATTTAAAGGGCATATATATTTATAAAAGAATTGTCACTGTAGAACTTAAAGGAGGATTTATTTTGGTTAAACTATTTAATGATACATTTAATATTAATGAACTTATTGGTTCAAATACCACTGAAGTTTTGTTAGAAAATGAATTTATGATTCCTGATGAGGCACCAAATATTGAAAAAATTGTCACTGTCGAGGGAAAGGCAAGAATTAATAATGCTATAGCAACAACAGATAATATTATAGTTGACGGTAAGATGGTATATAATATAATATATCGGTCTAACAACGAAGATTACACAGTATATTCAATGACAGGTGAAATTCCTTTCAGAGAAGAAATTCCTAGTGAAGGTTTAACTGAAGACATGGATGTTTTTTCAAATGCTTTTATAGATTATATTGACGCTGAGGAATTAAACGAAAGATCTTATCTTATTAAAGCAGTAATTGTCTTAGATAATGATGTATACATGAAAAGACCTGTTACCTATGTGTCAAATTTAGAGTCTGACGGCAGTATTCAAGCCAGATCAAGAAATATCACCTACACAGATAGGGTTGCCGAATTATCGGAAGAAGTTAATATAAGCGATGCTGTAGAACTAAGCAAGGGTTCCGGTGAAATAGCTAACATAATAAAATCAGGAGCAGATGTCTATATAACTAATATCGATATGTTAAATGACAAGATGCTTTTAGAAGGTATTTGCAAGGTTGAATTTATGTTTATTGAAGACAATGAAATACATTCAACAGGCTATGTTTCCGAAGAATTTCCCTTCACCCACTACTTAGAACTAGCTAATGCTGATGACAGCATGCTTAAAGACATTAAGCTTACAGTAAATGATATGACATATTCAACTACAGAAAACTTTGATAATGAGAAAAAACTTATTGAGTTTTCGCTACCATTCACGGTTAACGCAACATTTTATGACACAAGGGAAAGAAACATAATCACTGACTGCTACTCAAC
>CAZTML010000060.1:0-1976 GCA_964614935.1 uncultured Clostridia bacterium
CCAGGTATAGAAAGAATATGGCGGAATTTAATTTATAATTGATATTTTTTTAATAAGGAGTATAATATTATTATGAAAGAAGAAAAGCCCTTTTCTAGATAAGAACGTATTAAGAAATTATTATAAGAAGGATGCCTTAAATATGTCCTCAATAACCACACAAATTATTGGAATAGTTATGCTAATATTTACTATCACTCTTTCACAGAGAAATCTTATTATAAATAATGAAAAAACGAAGTTTTTTATAATCGCTTCTTTATTAACCATAGGTATCATATCATTAGAAATCATTGAATACTACATAATAAGCCTTAATAGTACTGACTATATTATAATTCATAAAATTATTTTAGTTTTAGGATTTAGCTTTTCTAATCTTGTAATATATGTACTCTTAAGTCTAAATGACACTGGTAAGTTTTCAAGAAATAAACTTTTAGTAATTCCTTTAATTATAAATATTATAATCAACATTGCTTCTTATTGGAAAGGCTGGGCTTTTTATTTAGATCCCCAAGGACAATATTTTAGAGGAGCTTATTTTTATTTTCAATTAATTATAAATACCTTTTATTATATTTTATTAATAATTTCCATCTTCTTAAATAAAAATACCTATGACAACGATGATATAAAGTTTTTATCATCGATTTTTGCCATACCTGTAATAGCTGTAATAGTTCAACTATCTTATCCTCAACATTATATTATCTGGGTTACCGTAGCTTTATCACTGCTGTTGTATTATGTTTTCCTAAGGGAGCTACAATTAAAATTTGACGCTACAAGCGGTATAAGGAATCGCAGAGCCTTTACAACTAAAATGCTTAAATTAAATAAGGTAAAAAGACCTACTGGACTTGTAGTCTTAGATTTAAACGATCTTAAATTAATTAATGACAACATGGGACATGAAAAAGGTGATGAAATTATTCATAAGGCAGCAAAAATTTTGCAGGAGAGTTTTGTCAATGTTGGAACTCCTTATAGAATAGGAGGAGATGAGTTCTCAATATTATGCATTAATTCATCAGAGAAAGAAATTGAAACTGCACTTGTGAGGCTTCAGACGCTGTTGGAAGTATATAATGGTAATAATCCTGTAAAAATTAATTTTGCTTATGGATATCACTTTTATACAGGTTGTGAAGATATTTTTGAAGTATTTAAAATTGCAGATAAGAAAATGTATGACCACAAGGCATTGGTTAAGGGATGCTACAGACGACGAAGAGAAGACAAGTTACAATTCTAATGTGTTAAATCAAATTTGCCAGAACTTAATCCGACAAGAGATTATCTCAAATCAAATGTAAAAGCAGGGAGTACTCGTCTGAGTATGTCCCTGCTTTCTGAATCTTTTAACTGATTACGTATATCTTTCTATTATTGTCCATATGACTCAGTGGACTTTGGAGTTTTGTGGAATTTATTAATTTGTAAACATTTGTGTCCAGTGCGGTCTTGCACTATTTACATAACCAACACCGATTTTTGAAAAGTTTGGTGAAAGTATATTTGCTCTATGGCTTGGTGAATTCATCCATTGTGTAACTACTTCTTCAGGAGTATCTTGTCCAACAGCGATATTTTCGCCCCATGCACTCCATCTGATTCCATGTTGAGTTAACATATTACCTGCACTTCCGTAAGTCGGAGACTGGTGTGCAAAGTAGTTATTGTCTGCCATATCTTTAGATTTAAGTCTTGCAACATTAGAAATTGAAGCATCTAATGTAAGTGGTCCTAGTCCATTTTTTTGTCTTTCAACATTTACAAGTTCAGCAACTCTTCTCTCATAATTTGATACTGATGGAGCTGAAGTTGTTGTGTTAGTTCTAGTTTCATTAGTTGTCACTTCTTCAGTATTTGTTGTTGCTCTTTCTTGTGAAGGAGCTTGGGCTCTATTATTAACAGGAGCATATTCTGTATAAGTGTCTGCTTTATTAGCAGTGACTTCATTAGTATAAGTC
>CAZTML010000060.1:2076-4128 GCA_964614935.1 uncultured Clostridia bacterium
GTATAAGTCGGTTCATAATTATAATTATTAATATCGTAGCTTCTAAATAAATCATAAATATTAAAGTTTGTATAGTTCACTTGCTCTGCAGCTAGTGCAGATGTAGAAGATAATCCTAAAATTAGTGCTAATGCTATTGCTATAACTTTATTTTTCATGTGTCTCTCCTTTTATTATATATTCTTTACCCCTTGCACCTCAATCGTTTATTGAAATGCGTAACTAATTCCTAGTTACTGGTGAATTATAACACGAGGATTTTTGGAATGTAACCCTCAATATCTTGCACAATTGGCAAATGTAACAAATATCTAACACAATTATGAATCAAAAGTCATATATTACAGGTTTATTACAAAAATTAAGCCACAATATTACTTGTCTGGTAATTATTGTGGCTTTTTATTGAATATAATTATTTTTTATCATGATTTAATTAGTTTCAGGTGAAGATATACCCCTGCTGTTTTGACCAATTTCCCCCTACTTCCTAAGTAGCGGGTACCTATTAATAAAACACATTAATTAAATAAAATATCATCAAATGTAAGGGATATGCTATATAGAAACCCAGTTGAATAAATTTATTTTTTCTTCCTTCTTCATTATTATAAAAGTAGATAAGACCTAATGCCAACAGGGAAAATTGCTGTAGCCAGCCAGCTGCCATATTCATTGCAAACATAATTACTCCTGTAGAAAGTAGCCTTCTTTCTTTTGGCAGACTCTTTGCCTTATAAAATGCAAATATATAAATTACCCCAATAAATTGATAATCCGTCCTAAGCAAGGTTGCTATGACAGCTGCTATAATTATTACTAAGGTGCTGTCAAACTTGTATTTTTCTTTGTTATCAATAAAATATATGGCAGCCAAGCCAATAAAAAGAGTGAAAAATATATTTTGATGTACAAATCCTATCCCATTGTAAAAGGCTAAATCAAAGGGTATTTCAGAAATCAATGCAAATATTAATAACCTTCTAGCGTATCCTTTTAAATTGCTTGTATGAAAATATCCTTCAACCAATAAGAAGCAATAAATCGGGAAGGCTAACCTACCGATTATTCTGTAAATAATTATATCGCCCTGAAAAATTGCCCCGTAATGATCGATGATCATAGTAGTAAGGGCTATAGCTTTCAATAACAAAGAGTTCATGATTTCTCCAATTTTGTATTTTCCTTATTATATCAAGGATTTTAAAAAAATTCAATGACCACCTGGACCAGCGGGGATGACCATCGGGGACAGTTCTCCGTGGACAAGTTTACATACCAAAAATAAAGGAGCAGCGAGGACGTCTATACTGAGCATCCTCGCTATCATCACTGTTGAAAAGATACCATATAAAAAATAAAAAAGCAGATAATCTCTGCTTTTTTAGGTTCCGTTTTTTATTTTTAGGTTGTATTTATGTGTGTTCTATATTCTTAAATTTTTAGGCATTACTTATTTTTATTTTAGGAGTTTTATATTAACAATCACTATTGGCGATTAGTGTTATGCTAACATTTTTAAAATTGAATCTTTTGGTTTTACACCTACCATTTTATTTACTACTTTTCCATCTTTAAAAACTGCTAATGTAGGTATACTCATGATTCCAAACTTTGAAGCTAATTCTGGCTGTTCATCTATATTAACTTTTCCAATCTTTGCATCTGTAACTTCACCTGCGATTTCATCCAATATTGGAGAAATCATTCTGCAAGGACCACACCAGGCTGCCCAGAAGTCTAAAAGTACCGGTTTATTTGAATTTAATACTTCTTGTTCGAAATTATCGCTTGTAATTTTAATTGTGCTCATATTTATAATCTCCTTTCGATTTATTATGGTCTAATCATACTTGATTTAGTTTTTTATTACAGTGATTAAGTTACTAACTGTAAACATTTATTTCTAATTATTTTATATATAAATTTCATTTTTTTTATTCTATCTGGAAACTTCATTGGTTATACTATTATATTTGTTAACTTCGTTATTTTAAATTATTTTTACTAGCAATCACTTTTGATGGCTAATAGATTTTATAATCCTTTATA